>JAADHR010000140.1:0-1096 GCA_013151735.1 Calditrichota bacterium
CCGCAGTTCCCATTCCCGGAACTGTTTTTCACCCGGTTTACGCACGCCTACCCAGACACGTCCCCGGGGAGCGTGTTTCATCCCTGCTTTCCAGTAAAGAAGGGTTGCAGTGAAGGTGATGTTTTCGCCGGGTTTGACGCGCCGAATCGGGGTGTGTCCGATGCGCAACGGGCCGGTGTAGTGATCATTGGATTGAATCAACCGGTAAATTTTATCCTGCAGGGTTTGAATGTCTGCTTTCAGGATGGGCAATCGTCCGCCCCAGGTGTAATCGTTGGTCCGCATCCGCAATTCTTCCACAATCGGATGGTAGTGAATGGCCGTTACGGTTGCCAGATCGTTCCAGTAGTCGTACGCGCGGCGGGCGTGGGCAATGGCCGGTTTCAGGTGTTTCCAGTCTTTGGTCTGCTCAAAAAATCCCAATTGCACGGCTGCAAGGAGCTTTTCGCTGTAATAGAGACCCAAATCGGCCAGGGCCTCAGCATCCATGCGGGTGCAGTCGTATTCCTTGTTGGCCGGACTGACTTCCGTATTCGCCCGATTGATCGCTGAAAAAATCCGTGAAGCCAGGGTTTTGAATCGGCGGGACACCTCAATGGGCGAATGCCGTCCCGAAAGCGTCCCGGTTAGCTGCTCCGTGACGTACTCTTCCACGCCTGAGTAGGCGGTGGAATCCAATGCCTTGACGGGCAAAAATTCGTCAATTCCCAGATCTACGCGCTCTTCCCCCCAACGAAAGGCGCCGTTTCCGGTTTCGTACTCCGGTGCCATGGCCCGGTGATCGACCCCCAAGCAATGTGCCTGAAAAATCAGCGGAACTATCTGGCTGGAGGTGGCCACGATTTCTTCAACGTCCCGTGCCCCCTTGTCCCCAAAACGGCGCTCAAATTGCTTCATCCACACGCGTGCATCCGTATTGGGATTGTACGACAGCCGCCCCCAGAGCAGATTCCAGAACCAGTCCCGCTGAAACCCCCAATCGAAAAAGCGGTGGTCAACCCGCTCCGTATTATGGTAAAAATCCGTCCAGGGGAAATAGGCCTGCATGGGCTCGATGGTGAAACCGACCCCGTTTCCGAAATGGAACGTTTCCACC
>JAADHR010000140.1:1115-6617 GCA_013151735.1 Calditrichota bacterium
CAGCGGAAAATCCGGTGTGTTCCGTTGAAACGAACCTGCCAGATGATCTGGTAATTCTGGGGGCGATCGGTGTAGTTCTCGTAGGAGTAGCTCAGGTGCCAGGGACGCGGCCCGGTAATCGCGTGGTAGGGCGCCCCGGCGTGCTCGCCGTTGTACTTGATTTCCACAAAAAACCGGCCGGGGTAGCAACTGGCCAGGCTGTCCACGGTTTTGCGCGTGGTGAGCCAGCTTCGGGTGTAGAGGTGCATGTCCGTACGACCGGCGTCTTTAATGCCTGCCACGTAGGTGTCGCGAAAAAAACCGCCCCGCTTACCGGATTCCCCGATGCGAAACCCAAACGTCCACAGGCCGGGAACGGCTTTTAGAAATTTTGCAGTGACTTCCCGAATGTACAGCTCCAGATCTTTCCCCCTCAGGCGAGGCGCCAAAATGCGCGGATCGCCCCGGAAGCGTCCGGGACGCGGTTGCCCCGCCCAGGAACTCAGGCTGTAATTCATAATGCCGACGTGGATCCCACGCTCCCGGGCCATGGCAATGATTTTATTGAGCATGGCCACATTCTGACGGCACGTTTCCGGTGGGGAACCGATCTCCGGAAAGCGGTCGGATTTTACAAAATAGGTAAACAGATTGTAAAAATCGGTGTTGTACACATCGTACACGCCGTGAATATCCAATAAATTGAACCGGTTAAAAGAAAGCTGGTCCAGGTACTTCGTCCAAAAATCCAGACTGTAAAACCAGGAGGCTTTGTTCCAGAGGGCCTGGGTGTGCAAGAACGGATTAACAGCCCGGATTTTGACAAAGGGCTGCTCCGTTTTATTGTGTACCCGCCGGGTGAGGGCCTCGCCGGGCGTTCCCCAACTTATTTGTTCGGCTACATCGTAGGCCCCGTACATGGCACCCACCGAATCGGTACCCACTACATAAATGCGGTTTTTCCGCACACGAATCGCAAACGCTTCCTCCCGTTTCGGCAGGCGAATGTGCAGCTTTTTCAACCAATTGTGAACTTCCGCATTGGACGCCACACCCACGTAAACGGCAGGGGTGTGCGATGCGGCTCGGTTAAGCGTCACCGAAAACCCCGCCTGAGTGAGTTTTTGAGATAAAACAGTCACGCCGTGTTTCACCGGCCCGGATAGTTTTCCCGGAACCACCAGAGTAACCGATTCAGCGCCCCTGCTCCCGGCGGTCAGAAACAGGACGCCAAGCATCGCCAGAAAAAAGATTTTTACGCGATTCATTTCAAAAAATCTCCTGTGCCTGTTCGTTGTTTCATATTTTCGGAAATTTGAACCGGTACAATTTAAGGAACTCCCTTTAGAGAATCAAGCAAATTCAGCCGTATATGCAAAAACAAAAGCCACGAATTCACGAATTCGTACAAATTGATCTTTCAAAAAAATCCGTGAATTCGCGGTACCCCAATCAAATTCATTTTAAATATTGATTTCAAATTCCGGTACCAGCGGAATACTATTCAGCGAAATTTCAAAGCGGCGCTTTCCGGTTTTTCCCACAATTTTCCAGCGCGGAGCCGTTCCCTCAATTTTAATTTCAGGTTTCTCTGCGCCCGACGCCACTACCACAGCAGCCGTCAGCAGGGCGACATCCTTGCTCTTCCGGCCTGCGTGGACATCCAAAAACGGAAACGTCCCGTATTTTTTGGGAACAGGAAACGTCCCGGTTTCCAGACGAACCCCTTCGCTGCCCGCACAAGTACCTACCAATTCCCCTTTCGGCCGGGCAAACACAAAATGCGTGCCCCGAAAGGAAATGCGGCCTTTTTCATCTTCATTGTCAATAAACCAGCGCGCCCGGAATGTGGCCGCCTCGGTTTTCATCTTCAGCCGATCTACAACCACCACAAGTTTCAAATCCGGCACCGTCAGCACCGTACGCACGACAGCTTCCACATCCGGTGTCACCCAGTGGTAGGCGGAGGTGGCGTCGCTGCTGACGAGGGCGTACGCGTCGGTGGTTTTCTCGGAAATCACCTTTGCCGAGGCTTTGGAGGCGTTGGTGCCTTCCAGACCATTGTGGTACTGGTGTCCCTTTCCGTTAATCAAAACGGTGTTGTGGGCGGGCGAGGTTCGCAAGGGCCAGCCGGGGTCCAGGTGGTTGTACGGCGGATGCCAGTTGTCGACCCAGAGATTTTCGGAGTAGCATTTGAGAATCACACTGTTACGGTCGGCGTGCTCGTGGTTGGCCGGACCGCCGCTCCGCAGAGCCAGAACAAAATCTTTTGGCTTGAAGCCGGTTGTTACCACCACCCAGCCAATGCCAAAGTGCCGGTAAAACCAGCGTCCCTCGGGCCTGACTTCCGGCTGGGATGGGTTGTACCACCAGATGGAAAAGGGGGTGTGATACTGGCTCAAATGCTTGGCCAAAAATTGAGCCTGTGCATCTCCGTACCGATTGGCTGTCCAGAAGCCGAGTTCCGAACCCGGCCCGCCACCGGCATCGCCAAAATTCACGTGGCCCTCGGGGTGTGTGGTGGAAGGCATCGTCGTCATTAAAAAGAAGTCCATCGTGCCCGGCCAATTGATGTCCTTGTACCAGGTTTGGCCGGTATTTCGGTGAAGGGCATCCAGAAAGAGAATCAGCTCCTGACTGGTGTAGCGGCAGTAGCTGGTACCTTCGGGGTAACTGCCGTCGGGCTGGTATGTTCCCTTAAAATCGTCGTAACTCTTTTTAACAATGCCCATCCAGTCTGAATAGCGCGGGGTATCCTTTCCTAAAAACAGCGCCCCCAAACCCAGTGCACTGAGAGGAACCGCCCTCAGGTTGGTATGCCTTAAGATAATCGGCCAGCGGTGCATATCGCGCACCTCGTAATAGCTGCTTTCCGGGTCAAATCCCCACCCGGTGGATTCCGCCGGGTGTAAAATGCCCCACAAACTGCGATAGCAGGGTTCGAGTCCCTTCTCCGGCAGTTGATGAACAATTGCCGCCTTCTCGTCCTTCGTGAGAAAATCACCCAAATAGGCGTAGCCCAACAGCAGGGCTTTCACCGTTAGCGGGGCCCGCTGGAGTCCCATCACGTGTTTTCCGTCTGACAAAAAATAGTCCCATTTTTTAAAGGTCAGGATTTTTTGCAGCGCCAGCTTCGCCAGATCACCCCGGGCTTTGGTACCGGACATGGCGTACACGAACGCTTCGCGCATGAGGATGTGATCCGCCCGGGCCAGATGCCGAATTTGATTGTTGAATTGAATTTCCTTCTCCAAAAACCGCCGGTCTGCTTTTACATCGGCATGAAGCATTTTTTGCCAGAATTCCTTAAACAGGGGCAGTTTCACCCGTTTTTGCATGGCAGGCAACTCATCCGGCGCAAAGAAAAGGGCCCTATTCGGGGATGGGCTTGGAGCCAAAAATGAAGCCGTGCTTTTCAGCGGCAAAAGAATTGTGGCGGTTGAAAGAAGTCCCCCCCATTTCAAAAATTCACGTCGCGTACTCATGGGCATCTCCTTCAATTTTTGTTCGGGCGATTTTGTGTAGAGGCCATTTATGAAGTACCCCTACATAGATTTGTTATCCGTATGGGTCCATCTTCCGGAAATTATCATTAAAATTCCGATCAGAGCCAGCAAGCCCGCTACCGCCAAATTAACGGCAATTTTTGTGCGGGCCACCGGAAACAAAAGAACGGCCAGAACCACTCCCGCCAGTCCCAGCGAAATGGTCCCCACCATTGGAAACACGTTAATCTCTTTCGCTCCTCTGGAGAGCACCTCTTTCTCAACATCAATTGGGGTATCCATTTTCTGGAAAAAGGCCTTCAGTTCCGGAGAAGGTGTTTTCAAATCGATAGCATAAAGTCTTGAAAAATAGTAAGAAATTACGACAAATGCGAGTGCGGCAACCAATGCCCAAAACTGGGCCGAAATCAAAAAATGTCCCACATTCCCATGGAAAATCCGACCCAGCGTGTGCCAACCGAGATTGGGGTTGTTGCTCATAGTCTGAAAGGCACTCCAGAGAAGCCCGCCCATTGCCACACTTGCAGCCAGAGCCCAGCGCTTTCCCTTAAGGTAAAACCTTCCGTAAGGCCGGGAGACGTAAATGAAAATCAGCGTTACCACAATCGTGGACACGTACTGAGGGCCAATGGAATAGTGCAGGACGAAACGGGCTACAGAGGCCATGACCGTTCCTGCTAAAATGGAGGAAAAGGCTGACCAGCGGGAAATCTTCCGGGACATGATCCCCAAAAACAAGGGAATAGCCACGGGAACACCCGTGAGTCCGAAAAAGATATTGGTGAAGGTAAACACCCCGTAAGAGCTGTGAATAATGACCAGCGCCAGGGTGATCGCAATCACAGCCAGCAGGATCATCGTTATCCGGCCTACACGCAGAACGGCCTTCTCACTGGCATCCGGGTTAAACATGTTCTTGTAAATATCCACGGAAATAATGGACGAGACGGCATTCCACACACTGTCCATAGCCGACATGGAGGCTGCCATCATAGCTGAAAGAAAAATTCCTATCATACCCGCCGGCATATACCGGAGCACAACGGCAATGTAAATGTTTTCGTCCGGCTTGGTCACATTCGAAAACTGGGTCAGCATGTGAATGTTCGGCCAGAGAACTTTTCCAACCAAAGGCGGAATGCCAAAAAGAATGGGAGCCGTGAGGAAAAGGGCGAAAGCCATCCAACCCACCTTCATAGCCGCTTTTTCGTCTTTCACACTGTAATAGCGCTGAGCCTTGTCGCCCACGGCCGTACCAAAAATATTCACAAAGAAAAGACCAAAAATGTACCAGAGCGTGTAGGTCGTTTTCCCCCGAATCACGTGGTGGAATTTGATGGGCGGCACCTTATGAATAAAATCTGCCACAGACCCCACATCACCGCTCATAAAAATCGTCGGCACCAAAACCAAACAAATCGAAATCAAAATCAAGAACTGGACCACATCCGTGACGGTTACGGCCCAGAGCCCGCCCGAAATCGTGTAAATCAAAATTACAATTCCCGTGACAACGATAAAAATGTCAATGGCCAGCATAGAATTGGGAAACAGGGTGGGAGCACAGATTTTACTGAGCGACGCCAAATGATGCGCCGGCCAGTACATCATGCTAAGCGCCAGCAGACTGGCCAGAAACAGGTGGGTGGTTTTGTTGAAGCGGGTCTGGATATATTCCACCGGGGAGGTCATTCGTGTGCGGCGCCAGCGTTTGGCTGACAGCAAGAATCCGATAATGAATGAAACCGGCCAGCTCACAAAAAAGAGCAGTCCAAACCAGCCCGTGTTGTAAATAAAGCTGGCCGCTCCGGTAAATGTCCAGGCGGAAAAAAGCGTCATGTAAAGGGAAATGCCGGATACCCACCAGGGGATTAGATTTCCACCGACAAAGAAATCCTTCCCGCCTTTCATAAAGCGGGAAAAATAGAATCCAATGGCGAGCATGAAAATCAAATAAAATGCAATCACAATGTAATCAACAGCGGGAAGTCCAAAGTGCATAAAATTTTCCTTTTTC
>JAADHR010000141.1:0-16167 GCA_013151735.1 Calditrichota bacterium
AAATGAATTTCCACCCCTTTTTTCAATTTCCTCCATCCAGGCCTGAAAAATCGGTTCGGCAGGCACTTCGAAGGGCAATTTGGTCACGACCAGCAGTTCCAGTGCTTCGCCGGGAATATCCACGCCCTCCCAAAAGCTGTTAGTGCCCAGCAGCACAGCCGACCCTTCTTCCTGAAAGAGCCGAACCAGGGAATTTCTTGATCCGTCGACTCCCTGAGCCAGCGTCAGAATTCCTTCGCCTTCAAGCCTGGGTTTAATGTACCGGTAAACCCGTTGCAGCATATCGTACGATGTAAACAGAATTAATGTGCCGCGTTTTGTCTCTGAAATCAAACGCCCCACTAACCCCGAAATCTTTTCTACAAAGCGGGAATCCCGGGGATCGGGGACAAAGGCCGGCACGCCCAGCAGCACCTGTTCCTCGTAATGAAACGGCGATCCGTACGAACGCTCCACCACGCGTTCCGTGTCCACGAACGCGATACCTGTGCGTGATTTGAAATAATCAAACCGTCCGCCCACTGTAAGCGTGGCGGAGGTAAAAACAGCCGTATCCAGAAAATCGTACAGGCGATTTTTCAGAACAGACGCCACATTTACCGGGGATGCCTTCAGCCGGGAATCGTATTTTTTATCTGTTGCCGCCGGCTCGCACCAATAAACAAAATCCGGGCGGTTGGTTTCTACCATCAGGGCCACTGTTTCCAGCAAATCAGCAGCTTGGGAAAGCGCGCCCTCTGCCAGTGAACGAAAAGTCTCCACATCCTCCAAATCCCGCACGGTAAGAAGTGAGAGATGATCGTTCAGGCGAGCCAGCGCCGTTTTTAACTCCCCCAATTCTTCCCGCAAATTTTTCGTATCCGTTTCAAGCGATGAAAAATGGTCATCCCAATTGGAATAACGGATTTTTGCGGTTAGCGGCTGATTTCGACCCAGGTTTTGCTCCCAGGCCTTCTCCCCGAGGTGCAAGAAAAAGCGCCTGCAGGCCTTTTCCAACGTTTCTGTCTGCTGAATTAAAGCGTACACAAGATTGAGTATGGGGCTTTTTCGGGAATCTTCCATCGGAGAAAAATGAAGAGCATCCCGAAGCCGCGGCAGCATGCCCACCTCTTTCCCGACAAACCGGTAGAGCTGGTGCAGAAAACTTTTCACCGTCCGGGAACTCAATTCAACCGACAAATACTTTGTAGCAGCTGCCTCCAGATTATGGGCTTCGTCCAAAATCAGGTTCGAATAGTCCGAAAGAATGGCACGGTTGGCGGTCAGATCACTGAGCAAGAGCGAGTGATTCGTGACGACTACGTCTGCGGTGCGGGCCGCCCGACGGGCACGTGTAACAAAGCAATCCTGAAAATAGGGGCAACTTTGCCCGGGACAAAAATGCGAGTCCGCCTGAAGTCTCCCCCAGAGATCCGGATAAAACGGACGGTGAAAGCCGTTGTTTTCCTCAATATCGCCTGAGAGTGTTTCATTAAACCAGGTAACGATCGGCAGCACTTCCCGGCGTTCCTCGTCGGTCAGCATCTCTTCGTGAGCCCCGGCCAGAAATTGCTTCCATCGATCAATACAAATGTAATTGGTACGTCCCTTGAGAAGAACGGCCCGAAAGGGTTCCGGAAGGTGCTGAAACAAAAAGGGCAAATCCTTTGTAAAGATTTGCTCCTGAAGATTCTTGGTATTTGTGGACACAATTACACGGCCATTTTCCAGAGGCTGCCTTTGTGCCCACAGAATAGAAGGCACCAGATAGGCCAGGGATTTCCCGGTTCCGGTACCTGCTTCGGCCAGCAGAAACGCCTGCTCATTAAATGCCCGGCTCACGGCACGAGCCATCTCCATTTGCTGTTCCCGTTTTTCAAAATCCGGACGGACCGAATTGAGAAGACCTTTGTCGTCAAAAATGGCAGCCACCGAGTCCTCATCAAGCAGGGCAGGATCCTCCGAAACCCGTCGTTCGCGTTTTTCGCCCACGATATTATTTAAGGGAGCTGGAATTTTATTTCGAAAATAGGCGGCCGTTTCCAGCAGTTCTGTGCGGTACTTTTGTGCCGCCTGCAGACTGCGTCGAATCAGATTCGAGGTGCCATCCGTCAGAGGAACAAGAATCTGTGAAAAATCGCGCAAAAGCGATTCGGGCAATGTGAGTAAAAGGGGCAAAAGGCGGTCAAAGAGCTGGATTTCAGAAAAAACATCGTCAAGCGCCCGATGAGTAGTGGTAACGTCAATTTCAAAAAAAGAAATCAATGTTTCCAAACGATGATTGTTAAGCCGGGGCAAAAGCGTCCTTGCCAGAATCAACGTATCCAGGCGGGGATTTCGAAGCGGCCCCAAAGGGCGGCCTCTGTGAAAAAGGGTTTGCTGCGCCGTGAGATAATCATCCAAAAATCCAAGATCAAATGAAATATTGTGCCCCAGAATGGGTGCGCCATTGATCCAATCAACAAACTCAGGCAGCAATTCGTGGAGAAAGGGCTGAGATTGAAGGTCAACCGAACGAATTCCCGTAAGCCGGGTGATTTGCAGCGGGAGCTCCCCCCGAATGTTGACCAGGCGGCTGAATGTATCCGTGATTTTGCCCGACTCCACCCGGGCGGCTCCGATTTCAATCACCTCGTCCGCGGAAGCATTCAAACCGGTTGTTTCCAGATCGAGCGCCACAAAGGAGGGCAGTCCCAGGGCATTGTAAATCTCCGGTGAGAGCTGCAGTTTTATTTTGGCCACCGATTTCAAAATTGTTGTCTCACGTCACACCGCATATTTTTGTTCCGAAGGTATTACAAAATAAAAAAAATCCCCTGCAAGTGCAAGGGAAAAGAATGACATTGGCGGGGATATCCAGGGGAGTACGGACAGGAAATACGAAAAGCAGGAATTGTTGTTGTGATTTTCCGTTGCGGCGATTCGTAGGGGCGATTTGTCGGAGCGATTCATGAATCGCCCCGACAAAAAAAATCATTCGCGCATTCGCGGCCTATTCCTACGGTTGATTCATTTTATCACCATTGAAAAATAATTTTTGTTTAATCTTTTTGATCTGTCGATCCAGAAAAAAGAGATAGCCGGCAATGCCCGTCCAGATGATTAAAAAAACGATCAATAACACCTCTTTTTTCATCATAACATTTTCTCCTTGATTCTCTCCAGATTTACCCTCAAACGCAGCAGCCAATAATAAAACAGAGTAAATCCAAACATTGATGAGAAAAATACCAGTTTTATTTTCGGCGACATCATTTTACCGGCCTGCGTCGTAAAAACCGGATTTTGCGGATGCAGCGTAAACAGAATTCTGGGCACAACAAAAACCAGAAACGGCACCGTGATGAATGCCAGAATAGAGTAAACAGCTGAAATTTGTGCTTTTTGTTCCCGTGATTCAAGTGCGGACCGCAAAGCAAAATAAGCCGCATAAATCATCAGCAGAACCACAATCGACGTTTCCCTTGGATCCCAATTCCAGAAAGCGCCCCATTCGACTTTTGCCCAGAGTGATCCCGTTATCGTGGCCAAAATGCTGAACAAAAAGCCGATTTCTACTGAAGAAACCGCCCAGATGTCATAGACCAGCTTTTTGGTGCGCAAATACAGGATACCCGAGATTGCAGCCACCAAAAAGGCCAGCGAAGCCACCCACGACATCGGCACATGGTAGAAAATTACGCGGGAGGTGCTTTTAAATCCGGCCGCTTCCGGTGCCAGATACAGGGAGCCGATTATTACGGCAACCATCCAGAAAAATGTAAAAATCTTCATTGATTCAAACCATCTGCTGTTTTGATATTTTTTCATAGGATCCACACAAATTCAAAAAGTAAAATTGAAGCTGTGACAATCACAATTATAAATAAAAGCAACATTTGAATTTCATCCATGCCGGCCGAGATCGAATTGCCCTGAATCGCCAATGCCGTTCCCTGAATCGACAGGATCAAAACGGGCAGCATAACCGGAAAAGAGAGAACGGCAAACAGAGCGCCTTTCGCACTGGTTCGGGAGATGATAGCCGCCATGATAGTCGCCACTGAGGAAACCCCCATGCTGCCAAGCACAATCATCAGGGTAAATGCGGACAGATTCCCCACCGTCATATCCATAAATACCATATAAAGGGGAATAAGAATTAATTCCAATCCCAACAATAACAGAATATTAAACAACCACTTGCCCACAAAAATGGCACTCGGCGAAGCAACCAGCCTCAGTGTATCAGCCGTTTGCTGTTCTTCTTCCCGCACAAAAACATGAGAAAGTCCCGTCATAGCCGAGAAAAAAATGATGATCCACAGAAGCGACGACAGTGTATTTTTGCTTAATTCAGCCGCACCAATGGAAAAGCTGACCACGACCAGAGTGGTAACAGCAAACAGAAGGATTGCATTAATCGCATAACGTGTGCGAAATTCCTGATGCAAATCCTTCTGTAAAATATAGAGTGATTTATACAGAAAGCCGGATTTTCTTATCACCGAATTTTATCTCTTCAGGATTATTCGTTGCAAAAATCAAAATTTTGTTTCTCCTTTGCTCCTCCATCACATCGTAAATAATTCTTTCGCCTGATTCATCAAGATTAGAGACCGGCTCATCCAGAATTAAAACAGGCGGGCGGTGAAGCAAGGCACACACATACTTCATCCGCTGCAACATACCGGAAGAATAGGTGCGCAGTTCATCGAATTCACGGCCGGTTAAACCAAATTTTTTCATCAGCATTTTAAAGTCATCATAATCGACATTCAATCCACGTATTTTTCTGAAGAAGACATAATTTTCGAAAGCCGTAAGATTATTATAAAGCTGCAAATAGGGGCCAACCAAACCAATGGCTGAATAGAGCTGGCTGGCCAATTTCTTTTGATCACCGTAAAAAAATTCTATTTTTCCTTCAATTGGCCGTAAGAGATTACAAACAATTCGAATGAGCGTTGTTTTTCCGGAACCGTTCGGTCCGATCAAGACCAACGATTCACCGCTTTCTATTTCAAAGGACAATTCTTTAAAAATGATTCTTTGATTAAATGCCTGGGTAAGGCCTGTTCCAATGATTTTCCACATGTTTCTATTCCATCAAATACCTTAATGAATTCCGGTTCAGGTCGATTCTGCACACAGGGCGTGCCTCTATTCTTCGACAATTAATTTTCCGTGAATCATATTCATATCACAATGAAAATCATATTCGCCTATCTTATCCGGCATGATCTCAATGATTGTGTTTTGAAAAGCAGGAAGTTCTTTCCGCACCCGAAAATCGGGAAAAACCACCACCTCGGTACACGAGGAGGTTTCTTCCCTGTAGAAATTCAATCGTACGGTTTTATCCTTTTTCACCACAATTAAGTCGGGATCATAACCGCCCTTTACGGATATTTTTACTTCCTGAATGCCTTCTGTATCCTTAGCGCGGACCGTCTGCCGTTTGTACAGAAAGAAGTACCAGATGACGCCGGCCGCAAGAAACAGGCCTGAGATTGTGACAATAATTTGATCTAAACGCATTGTTCTATCTCCAATTTTAAATTCTATGCGGCTGCTTTAAATCTGCGCAGCCGTAATGCATTACTTACCACAGTGACACTGCTGGCTGCCATGGCGGCAGACGCAATAATCGGACTCAACAAGATACCGAAAAACGGATACAGAACGCCGGCGGCCACCGGGATACCCAAAGAATTGTAAAAGAACGAACCAAACAGATTCTGCTTAATGTTGCGCATGGTGGCTTTACTCAATTGAATGGCCGTGGCAACACTGGTCAGTTTTCCTTTGATCAGCGTAATTTCACTGGCTTCCATGGCCACGTCGGTGCCCGTCCCGATGGCGATTCCCACATCTGCCTGAGCCAGGGCAGGCGCATCATTCAGACCGTCACCCACCATGCCGACGATATGCCCTTCTTGCTGCAACTGTTTTACATATTTTGCCTTTTCATTGGGCAGCACCTCGGCAAATACCCTGTCGATATTTACTTGTTTTGCAATGGCCTCTGCCGTTTTGCTGTTGTCTCCGGTGATCATAATAACTTCCAATCCGATATCCTTCAGCTTGCGAATCGCCTCTTTCGAATCCTCTTTCACAGGATCGGCCACCGCAAGAATGCCGGACAGCTTTTGGTTGATCGCAACAAAAATGGGCGTTTTCCCCTGCTCTGCAAATGCCTGCGACTGGTCCAGTACGTCCTTTAAATCTATTTGAGAGGTCTGCATTAATTTCAAATTGCCAAGCAGAACGCTTTGTCCATCAATTGTCCCTTTTACGCCAAGACCGGGAATTGCGGAAAAATCACTCGCCTTGGCAAGGGTCAATCCTTTTTCCTCCGCGCTTTCCACAATGGCCTCCCCGAGCGGGTGTTCAGAGGATTTTTCCAATGCTGCGGAGAGCGCCAGCAGTTCATTCTTGGCCATTCCGTTCAGGGATATGACATCGGTCACATCCGGTTTCCCCAGCGTAATTGTGCCGGTTTTGTCGAGGACAATTGCCGTCAACTTATGCGCGGTTTCAAGCGCTTCACCGCCTTTTATCAGAATGCCGTTTTCGGCACCTTTACCCGTACCCACCATGATTGAGGTTGGTGTAGCCAGACCCAGTGCACACGGGCAGGCAATAATCAGTACGGTAACGAATGTAATCAGAGCAAACGTAAGCTGTGGAGCCGGTCCAAAATCATACCAGACGATAAAAGTTAAAATGGCCGCAACAATGACAATCGGAACAAAATAACCGGAGATCACATCCGCCAGCCGCTGAATGGGTGCCTTGGTGCTTTGTGCTTCCTGGACCATCTTGACAATCTGCGACAACATGGTATCCTTACCCACCTTTGCGGCCTTAAATTTAAATGAACCGATTTTATTAATTGTGGCGCCGATCACTTCATCGCCGCGTGATTTTTTCGCAGGGGTTGGTTCACCGGTTACCATGGATTCGTCTACGGTTGAACTGCCCTCTTCCACGATGCCGTCGACCGGTATCTTTTCACCGGGACGCACAACAACCGTGTCTCCCACCAGGACCTCTTCAACCGGAATGTCCAGTTCTTTTCCGTCGCGAACCACTCGGGCCGTTTTTGCCTGCAACCCAATTAGCCGTTTTATTGCATCCGATGTCCGTCCCTTGGCCTTCGCTTCCAGCACTTTCCCGATAAGAATCAATGCAATAATAATGGCCGTTGTATCATAAAACACATTTCGCAGATTTTCCGGAAAGAGACCCGGTAAAAAGGTCGCAGCAAAAGAGTAAAGAAAGGCTGCACCTGTGCCCACCCCGATCAGCGTGTTCATATCCGCCGAGTGGTGTCGAAAAGCTCTCCAGGCACCAACGTAAAATTGCGAACCGCTCAATATCAGTACCGGAAGAGTCAGCGCAAAGAGGATGATCCAGCGGGTTTGCTGAGGAACGGCTGCCCACGATGGAATCCATTCGGGGAATGAACCAATTAGTATGGGTACCGAAAGAATCGCGGCGAAAAGAAATTTGTGCCACAAACTCTTGTACTCGGCCTCATGCTGGCTCTTTTCCCTGTCTTCCGGTATCTCATCACCGATATGGACGGTCTGATAACCCAAATCCTCAATGGTTTTTTTGATGGCGTTCAGCTGAACCATTTCCGGCAGATACTCAATTCTGGCCTCTTCCGTTCCCGGATTTACGGTCGCCTTTAAAACGCCCGGTATCTTCTTCAGGGCCTTTTCGATTTTATCCACGCAAGATGCGCAGGATATTCCTTTTATTCCTATGCGCAGTACCGCACCGCCCGTTTGGTAACCGGCAGATTCTATCGCTTTCAATAAATCCGGCGAACTGATTTCATTTAAATTATAGGTGACATGGGCCCTTTGATTGGCATAATTCACGGATGCCGTTTGCACACCCTCCACATCTTTCAATGATTTCTCGATCGTCACCGCACACGACGCACAACTCATCCCCACAATGGGAATTTCCAGTTTTAAGTAATTCGCCTGATCGCTGAAGCCCGTCAAGGACGTCACCCCTTCCTTCGTTTTCGAACCTAATTTCTTCTTTTCCATTTTTACTTCCTTTTTCGCGGTCACATCCGAACGGACATATTGCTCAGGATTTTCCTGAAACCGTTCCAGGCACGAATCCGAACAGAAATAATAGGTTTCTCCCTTGTGTTCCAGATGACCTATCGCCTCTTCGGAATCGATTTTCATACCGCAGATTGGATCAACAACTTTCATAACACACTTCCTTAATGGTTAACGTACCACGTATCCTTTTCCAGCTATTATATCAATCATTGTGCCACCTCAATTTATTTGAGAAAGCGCGGATCTCTTAAGCATTTTCACGCCGTTCTCCTCTGGCCAGTAAAAAATGCTATCTCAATTAATAATATATAGGTTATGAAAAAAAGACGGCCTGAAAGCATTCCATCGGATATGGGATAGGTAAGGGTAACAAAAATTGTCCGGCAACCTTTTTCAAAACCATAAAGACAAAAATAATAGAGATTATTCTACACGCATAGAGAATATTCTTCATTTTTAGTGTTGACTATTCTACACAAAAGGAACAGATTAAAATTCTTTAAAAATAAAACAATAGAAAATTAGCTTATCCTCTTGTTTTTTCGGGAGCAATATTTGCATTTTGGCTATGCGTTATTTATTCTGGAAAATGGTATATTTATTGCGATAAAACATACCATAAAAAAATGGAATTTGCCCTCCGCAGAGAGGAAGGACCATGCGGATACACCTATTCAGGAAAACGCAAGCCCCCGGTGGGATCGTGTGGAAAGAAATAGTGGGACGATCGCCCGAATGGCCCTAAAGCTGCCTTGAGAAGATTTATAGCAGAGCGACACTGTTGCGAATTATACGAGATGGAGGAATAGAAAGAGACTAAAATGATAAGCAAATCAAAATATTCTATCGGCGTCGTCATTATTCTGCTTGCATTTGCCATGCTTCTGTACAAGGGATTAAGCAAATCCATGATGGCTTATATGAATGTAAGCGACATTGACAAGATTGAATCACATAATAACGATTCAGTGATGCAGGTTACCGGTATTGTCGTGCCCGGAACAATCCGGAATGATTCAGAAAAACAGCAGCTTTCATTTTTGTTGCGGGATTTAAAAAAACCAAAACAGGTCATTCAAGTCAATTATTCCGGTTTAATACCCGACAGTTTTGAGCCGGGGTTACAGGTGGTCGTAACCGGCACAATTAAAAGCAAACATATTCTGGCCCAGAGGATTCTGACAAAATGCCCATCAAAATATAATAAAAATGATTAGCCGGGAGTTAAAAAATGATTGAATTAGGTGATATCGGGTTAAAATTAAGTCTGGTGTTTTCTCTCTATATTATTGTTGCCTCCATTATGGGAATTAAAAACAGGATAGGGCAATTTCTGGTTAGCAGTCATCGGGCAATCTACAGTTCATTTTTACTGATTTCACTGGCCATGTTCATTCTTGCTCAAGCGCTCATTACAAAAAACTATGAGCTTAAATATGTGGCTGAACATGTAAGCAATCATCTGCCTGTATTTTATGCGATTACGGCACTCTGGGCTGGTCAATCGGGCTCGCTGCTTTTATGGGTTTGGCTGCTTTCACTTTTCAGTGTTGTTGTTGTCCTGCAAAATCGGCATAAAAACCAAACCCTGCATATGCTTCCTTATGTCAACGTTATTTTGGCCTCAATCCAGCTATTTTTCCTTATTATCCTTGTATTTACCAGCAGCCCCTTTGAAAGATCTGCCTTTCACATTTTCGAGGGACAGGGGTTAAACCCGTTGCTGCAGAATCCGGGCATGATTTTCCATCCGCCCACATTATACCTGGGATATGTTGGCTTCGCCATACCGTTTGCCTTCGCCATAGCGGCATTAATAACAAGACGATTGGATAACGAATGGATTAAAACAACCCGGCGCTGGACTCTGTTTTCGTGGCTTTTTCTCAGCATCGGCATATTGCTGGGCGCCAAATGGGCCTATGTGGAATTGGGATGGGGCGGTTATTGGGCCTGGGACCCGGTTGAAAACGCCTCACTGCTCCCCTGGCTGACTGGAACAGCATTTTTGCATTCCGTTATGATCCAGGAACGAAAGGACATGTTAAAAATATGGAATATGAGTCTCATCGTCATGACCTTTCTGCTGACCATATTCGGCACTTTTGTAACACGAAGCGGAATCATTTCATCGGTTCATTCATTCGGCAATTCCAATCTCGGACCGCTATTCCTGATTTTTATGCTCTGGGTTGTCCTGGGTGCATCCTATTTGATTGTTTCGCGCCGCAAAGAATTGCGCAGCCGAAATCAACTCGATTCCGTTCTTTCCAGAGAATCAAGCTTCCTCTTTAATAATTTAATACTGGTTGCCGCCACATTTGCCATATTGTGGGGAACGTTGTTTCCTATTCTTTCAGAAGCGGTACGGGGGATAAAGATTACGGTCGGGCCTCCTTTTTTCAACACCGTTAATGTCCCGATTGCCATCGCCTTAATACTGCTCACGGGAATATGTCCCCTCATTTCCTGGCGCAAAGCGACCCTGAATAATTTTCTGCGCAATTTTCTGATTCCATCCGGTGTTTTTTTTACGGCGCTGATAATCCTGCTCATTACCGGTATGAGACAGATCGCTCCACTCTTAACATTCAGTCTCAGTGCCTTTGTATTGTCTTCCATATTTCTTGAATTTTACCGGGGTACCCGTTCCCGCATACGCTACCACAACGAAATGATCTTTACCGCTTTTAAAAACCTGGTCCTTAAATACCGGAGGCGATACGGCGGCTATATTGTGCATACCGGAATGATCTTGATCTTTGTCGGGATTGCGGGATCGTCCGCATTCAAAATTGAAAAGGAAAAGCTGATGAAAAAGGGGGACAATCTGAAGATTGCCAACTACGAACTGACATTCATGGGATTAGACCAATACAATACGCCCAATGCCCAGGTTAGCACCGCCTCATTCCGCGTAAAAAATGGTCCCAACTATGAAGGCATCGCCACCCCTTCCAAACACTATCATCCTCTCCAAAAACAAACTATGACCGAGGTTTACATATCGTCCAGTCTAAGGGACGATCTCTATTTAATCCTGGGAAAAATTAATGCAAATGGCTCTGTTTTTATTAAAGCCGAGATTATTCCCCTGGTGGCCTGGATCTGGATAGGCGGTTATATCCTCATTGCAGGAACACTTTTCACGATGTGGCCATCAAAAAGGAGAAAATCTGTTCCGGAAACCAAACCGCTTGCGAAGAAAAACAAGGCATTTGTTCAGCTACCGCAGGCTTAATCGAATTAGCTTGAGGCTGTTATGAAAAAACTATATCCAATCCTGTTTATCGGTTTTCTTCTGATTTTCCCCCTGTCGGTTAGAGGGAATATTTCCACTAATGACGTTCAAAAATATTTGATTTGCACATGTTCGTGTCAAATGGCGCTGAATAATTGTGAATGCGGAACGGCCGCACAAATGCGCACACAAATTACGGGGTTAATCGAGCGCGGCTATAGCAAAAATCAGATCCTTGCCGTTTTTGTCAAACAGTACGGCGAAAAAGTTCTTTCCACCCCGGCCAAAAAAGGCTTCAATTTAACGGCATGGATATTACCCTTTTTACTGCCTATTATCGCAGGCTTTTTATTGGTCAAAGGGATACGCCGGTGGAGCAAAAAACAGAAAAATGAGCACCCATCCAATACAAAGACTCTGGACAAAAAGGATGCCGATGAGCTAAAAAAAGAATTGGACCAGTTTGAGGAAGGAGAAGATTCATGATAGTTGTTTTTGTGGGCGCAATAAGCGTCATTTTAATGGGTTACGTTCTTTATCCTCTGTTGCAGGAAAACGATCGGCTCCGTTACATCCCGGAAGGAATGATTCCTTTCCGCCTGATAAAATTGAACCAAAAAAAGAATGAACTCCTTGCGACGCTAAAAGAACTTGAATTTGAACACCAGATGGGAAAAATATCTCTGTCGGATTATAATCAACTCAAACAAAAATATGAGCTTGAGACGGTGCAAATTTTTAAGGATATCAAAAAAAATGGGGGGGATTCCGGGAAAAGAGCCGAGATTGAAGAAAAAATCAGAGCCTATCGTCAGAAGTTAAAAAAGAGCAAAATCGAACCCAATAATCTCAGAAAGAACCCAAAATGAAAAAATCTATTCTTGCAATTTGGATTGGGCTGTTAATTTGGGGTGGAATTGCAGAAGGCGGAGAGATTACAGGAACCGTTCAGAATGGCACGGCAGGCTTTTCCGTCCCGCGTTCACTCGCCGTGCAGCTAAACCGCTATAAAAACGGGCAACAAGACAATCGATTCCAGCCGAAAACCACGATCAGGGGAAGAAACACTTTCGTTTTCAAGAATCTGCCAGAAGATTCAGACTATGTTTATGAACCGATGGTCTATTATCAAGGGGTTAAATATTACGGTGAGGCGAAAAAACTTTCACCCCAAATGCCTGCCGCTGAATCGCATGTTTTAATTTACGAAACCAGCCGCAGCGATTCCGCCGTATCCGCACTCATTCATCATCTTTTCATCAGACCGGCAATTGGTTTTATCCAGGTAAATGAGATGCTGGTTTTGAAGAATAGAAGCGACCGAACCTATATTGGCCCCCCGGTACAAGGGGAAAAATTTCATACCCTCAATTATCGGCTGCCGCCCGATGCAGCAAATGTCCAATTGGGGAAAGGCTTGATGTCCTGCTGCATTGTGTTTGTGCCGGGCGGGTTTTATGATACCATGGAATTGCTGCCAGGAAAAAAAGAAATCTATTTTTCCTACATCATCAAAACACCCAAAAAAGAGCTGGATTTGATCAAACCTCTGACTATTTCAACGGCTGTTTTTGACGTCTTTACAGATGATCCCAATATACAACTTTCAGGGGAAGGATTTTCCGAAATACCCGTCAAGGGTTCGAAATTCAGGCGGTTTGAAGCACGGGACTTTAAGCCCGGACAAAAAATAAGGCTTCATATTACCGGACTACAGGGTAAACCGACGGACATTGGCACGATATTAATGATTGTTTTTATTGCGGTTCTGTTATTTATTGTTATCCTCGTTGCAAAAAGAATTAAACGGGATAAGACGCTGTCAGTGCCCTCATCTCCTCAAAAAGACCCCAGTGTATCAGATTATTTTTTGCGGCAAATTGCTGAACTGGATGAGGCCTTTGCAAACCAAAAATTGGAAGAGAGTGACTATCGGGAAAAACGCAAAGAATTATTAACCATGTTAGAAAAGCTGGAGAAAAAATAGGATAAATCCCAAAAAGCAAGCCACAGCCATCCACAAATTAAATTTGTGGATGGCACAGAGGAATTAAAAAATTTATGGACATCTGCGTCTAAATCTGCGAAATCTGTGGTTAAAAAAGAAAAAATTTTAAATCAGATAAAAAAACCCTTGACATTTTCATATTTTGGTCATATATTGTCTACCAATATGATCAAGAATATATTTTATTACATCCGGGTTCAATGAAGATCTCATTTAAGGGTGATTATGCGCTAAAGGCGGTGCTCGACCTGGCGCTGCATTACGATCACGGTAAAATTCAAATTACCGATATTGCAAAACGGCAGGATATTCCTCTTAAGTACTTAAGTCAAATTTTGCTGATTCTAAAGGGGGCGGGTTATGTTCAAAGCCGGCGGGGGCCAAACGGCGGTTATTGGCTTGCAAAAGCACCGGCAAAGATCACGCTGGGCGAAATTATACGACTTATGGATGGCCCAACCTCCCCCATCGCCTGCGTGAGCAAGTCGGGTTACATCAAGTGCGATGATGAACCCTTTTGTCCGTTTGTTGACATCTGGATCAAAGTAAGAGACGCAATTAACGAAATTGTAGACCATACAACATTTGAAGACATATGCAAAATCGCGAAAACAAAAAAAACAAAATCAAATTTCATCTACTACATTTAGCCCTTAGTCGTTCAATAGGCGGCTTACCCTTCTGTCCACTTCCTGAACTCCATTAAGACATACTTAATTATCTGCAGTCCGTTTGTTTTTAATCTTATTCTCTATTTATCTGATCATAAAAATGGATTATTCCAAATGGACTTGATCTAACTCCATCCACTGACGGAGAAATTTTGTTGTAATCATATTCTATTCAGCAGTCTCGCACCCACCCTTTTGTGGATGTTGGGACAAAAACTCATTAGCGGAGCTGTATAAAATTCAAATCTTTAACGAAATTGAAGGAGAGCACCTATGAAAATCGCACAAAGCGTCATTGATCTGATCGGCAACACCCCACTGGTTCGGCTGAACAAGACGGTACCGGAAGGGTCACATGTGTATGCAAAATTAGAATATTACAACCCGGGGAGCAGCGTCAAGGACCGCATCGGGGTAAATATGATTCTGGAAGCCGAACGTTCCGGCCGTCTCACGCCCGGTACAGTGGTTATTGAGCCAACCAGCGGCAACACCGGCATTGCGTTGGCGTGGGTGTGCGCCGTGAAGGGCTATCGCCTGATCCTCACAATGCCCGAGACGATGAGCAGCGAGCGGCGGAAGATGTTCCAGGCCTTTGGTGCCGAGATGGTTCTGACACCGGCAGAAAAGGGCATGTCCGGCGCCATTGAAAAGGCAAACGAACTGGCAGGTCAGTTCGATCGTGTATTCATCCCCTCCCAGTTTGAGAACCCGGCTAATCCGGACATCCACCGAAAGACCACGGCTCAGGAAATCTGGCGTGATACCGACGGTCAGGTGGATGTGTTTGTGGCCGGTGTTGGAACGGGCGGTACGATCACCGGTGTGGGTGAGGTTCTTAAAAAGAAAAAGCCCTCCGTAAAGATCATTGCCGTTGAACCGGCGGAGTCCGCTGTTCTCTCAGGAGGAAATCCGGGACCGCACATGATTATGGGAATTGGTGCCGGATTTGTACCCAAAGTCTTCAACCGGCAGGTGGTTGATGAGATTATCCAGGTTTCCAACGAGGAGGCTGCTGCCATGACCAAACGTCTGGCCCGGGAGGAGGGAATTATTGCCGGAATTTCTGCCGGGGCGGCGGTACACGCGGCCTCCAAGGTAGCCGCCCGCAAGGACTTTGCAGGAAAACGGATCGTTGTTATTATTCCGGATACGGGAGAACGATATTTGAGTTTGTCCTTGTTTGAGGATTAGCGGAAGAACCGGCCGCTGGTTATTAGTACAGAACGGTTATGTAACCGGGAAAAACAGGAGAATAGATATGAAATTAATTGTAAACGGAGAAAATCAGGAATATGAGGGAGAGCTTTCCGTGGAGTCCCTGTTGTCAAAATGCGAGGTCAAAAGACCCGAGATGGTCAGCGTGGAGCTGAACGGTCAAATCATTCCCCGCGATCAGTACGCCGATGTGCGTGTGAGCGACGGAGACACGGTGGAATTCCTTTACTTTATGGGAGGCGGTTCTTATGGAATTAACAGATAGCCAGGTTGAGCGGTACAGCCGCCATATCATTCTTGATGAAGTGGGCGGAGTGGGGCAGGAAAAAATACTGGCTGCCCGGGTGCTAATTGTCGGCGTGGGCGGACTGGGTTCGCCAGCCGCGCTGTATCTGGCGGCGGCCGGAGTGGGAACCCTCGGACTTGTAGACAGCGATCGTGTCGATTTGAGCAATCTGCAGCGGCAGATTATTCACACCACTCAGGACATCGGCCGGCCCAAAACCGCTTCGGCAAAAGAATTCATCGGACGGATGAATCCCGATGTCCGTGTGGAAACCTATACGTATCGGCTAAACGCCGACAATATCCGGTCGATTGTCAAGGAATACGATTTCATCATCGACGGCACCGACAATTTTGCCACAAAATTCCTCATCAACGATGCCTGCGTATTCGAAAACAAGCCTTTTTCTCATGGCGGTGTACTTCGCTTCAGCGGCCAGATCCTCACCGTTCTTCCCCATCAGACGGCGTGCTACCGGTGTGTTTTCATTGAGCCCCCGCCGCCCGGCTCTGTGCCGAGCTGCTCAGAGGCGGGTGTGCTGGGCGTATTGACGGGCACCATCGGGACACTTCAGGCAAATGAGGCGCTGAAATACATCCTTGGGATTGGGAAACTATGCACCAATCGCCTGTGCATGTACGATGCCTTATCGGCCCAATTTCGAATCAAACCCGTTTCGAAAAACAGCC
>JAADHR010000141.1:16174-28223 GCA_013151735.1 Calditrichota bacterium
TGCCCGATCTGCGGCGAGGAACCGATTATTACCCGATTATACGATGAAATGCCGCCCTTGTGCGATTTGCGGAAAACAGAAAACGAGAAAATTTAGCGGAGAAAAAGGAATGATTTATCTACCCAAAACCATTTACACGGAATGCCTGGAACGCGCCAGACGGGACTTGCCGATTGAGAGCTGTGGCATTTTTGGGGGAATCGGAGACCACATCACTGCCTACTATGCCGCAACGAATCGGGACCAAAGTCCGGAACACTTTTTCATGGATTCGAGACAGCAGTTCGCCATAATCCGGGATTTGCGCAGGCGGGGCTTGCAACAGATTGGCGTGATACACAGCCATCCGGCAACGCCGGCGCGCCTGTCAGAAGAAGACAAGCGCCTGGCCGCCGATCCCGATGTCATTTATTTTGTCCTTTCTCTGGCCAAAGCAGAACCCGAGATAAGGGCTTTCAGAAAAATCGACGACGAGACATTTACAAACGTCCCGATAGAAATTGTGGATGAACCCTCACCGAACCAGCTGATCCTCCCGGACACCGTTGTTGAGGATGTGAAAGCCTTCCGGCAAAAGGTGCAAAGATATCTGGAAGGCCATGAGGATGCCATCCGTTTTCGGGCCTATCGGGTACCGATGGGATTTTACGAACAGCGCCAGGAAGAGACATTTATGGCCCGCGTCCGCATTACGGCCGGTGTGATCACGACCCGGCAGCTTCGAACGCTGGCCGAGGCCACTGACCGATACGGTGACGGCCGCCTGCACCTGACCACACGGCAGGACATTCAGATCCACAATGTCCTGATGCCAAATGCCCCCGATCTGGTTGACCAACTGCTGGACGTGGGGCTGGTGTGCCGCGGGGGCGGCGGAAACACGGTTCGAAATGTGACGGTAGACCCGCTTGCCGGTGTGGCGCCCGACGAACCCTTTGATGTAACACCTTATGCCGTGGCGGCGACTGAATATTTAATCCGGTCGCGGTCCTCCTTCAATTTGCCCCGAAAATTCAAGATTGCCTTTAGCGGCAGCGAAGCAGACCGTGCCCTGACTCTGGTGGCCGATCTTGGTTTTATCGCCCGGCTGCAGGACGGAAAACCGGGATTTACCGTTTTTGCCGGAGGCGGCATGGGAGCGGCATCACGGTTGTCCGTGCGCATCACGGACTTTCTGCCGGCCGAAAACCTGTGCCACATGCTGGAGGCAGTGAAGCGCGTATTCGATCGACACGGCGACCGGCTGAACCGCTCCCGAGCCCGGCTTCGTTTTGTACTGGAACGTCTGGGCGAGGAGCCGTTCATTTCGCTCATCCAAAAGGAGTTCAATCAGGTGGTTGCGGAAGGTATCGAAGCGGTCGAGCCCCGATTTCTGTTTATACAAGATTTTACGGGAGAAGAAATCAATCATCCCGAACCGTTTGTGACGCCTCAAAACGTGCCCGGGCTGTATGCCGTCACCCTTCACCCCAAATGGGGGGACATTTCATCCGGTACGGCACGTGCGCTGGCGGAAATTGTGGATGCGTACCGGCTTGAATTGCGGACAGCTCACGGCCAGGGATTGGTTCTGCGCGATATTCGCGGGCAGGACTTTGACGCCGTTTTGAAGCGCCTGAAAAATCTCCCGGATCATTTGGTCGAAACCGTGCCCTCGCGAAATCCCGTGGTTTGCACGGGGGCAGCCACGTGCAAACTCGGACTCTGCCTGTCCCGCAACCTGGCGGCTGAGCTGAACGGTGTTCTGCAGGCGCTGCCGGATGATGCCGCCGCCGTTCTGCCCCGACTGTTCATCAGCGGATGCCCCAATGCATGCGGTCAGCATCCGATCGGCGAGCTTTCGTTTTCGGGACATGCCAAACGGCATGAGAAGCATCTGGTGCCCTATTACAAGGTGTGGGCAGGGTCCCGGCGGGGAGAAGGCCGCTCATTGGCGCATGTGGTCGGCGCCATTCCGGCCCGCGCTGTTCCGGATTTCGTGCGCGAGCTGGCGCTGACACTCAACACCCGGCGCAAAGGGGAGGAATCGTTTCTGAATCTCGTGGAACAGGACGGGTATGGGCAGCTCAAATCCCTGATCAAAGCCTATCACCATCTGCCGTCTTATGAGGATAATCCCCTATTTTACAAGGATTTCGGACAGGACAGCGATTTTTCACTGGCCGGACGCGGGCCCGGGGAGTGCGGCGCCGGCGTGATGGATGTGATTCAGGTCGATATCCGGCATGCGAAGGATCAATTCAAAACGTATCAGAAGAGCCATCACGATTCTGTGCTTTACCAGGCAGCACTCGCTGCGATGCGCAGTTTATTGATTTTACGGGGAGTGGATTCTCAGAAGGACCGCGAAATCATGGACGCCTTTCGGAAGCATCTGATCAAAGAAGGCTGGGTACGTGCCGAGTACGGTGAGTTAATCAATCATTTGCTGGATTTTAAACTGGGCGATCGCAGCTCCATTGCGGATTGCGCAGGCCGGGTGGAATCGCTCATAAAGCGGGTTGATGCCCTTTACCGCTCGTTGGACAGCAGTCTCAATTTCACCATCGAACCGGAAGTGCCTGCAGCCGCAGCGGAAGAAAAGGTGCCCGAAGCCCACATCGCCGACCTCCGCGGAGTGGCCTGCCCAATGAATTATGTAAAGGCAAAGCTGCAACTGGAAAAGATTCCTGTTGGCGAGATTCTCGAAATTATTCTCGACGACGGCGAACCGGTTCGGAATGTACCGGTCAGCTTTTCAAACGACGGGCAGGAGGTCCTTGACATCCAGCCGCATGACAACGAACATTTTAAAGTAAGAATTAAGCGCGTCCGGTAGGAATACGCTTGGCACCGGGAGAAACACAATGTCTGATCAACACACACCGGACATCCTGAAAGCAGATATGATTGTGGTGGGCGGCGGCACAGCCGGTTTGATGGCAGGTATTTTGCTGAAACAAAAGGCCCCGCATCTGCAGGTTTTGGTGATTGAAAAAGCTCACGCCAAACGCTCGGGGTGTCTGGCGATGGGACTAAATGCCATTAACCTGTATCTGACAGATGGGAACGTCGACGATTATGTGGATTACGTCAAACGGGATACGTTCGAGGTGGTTCGCGAAGACCTCGTGCGAAGCATCGGCGAACGCGCCAACGCGTTCGTGCCCATGCTGGAATCGTTCGGCGTGCCATTTCCACGGGATGCAGACGGAGATTACATCAAGCGCTCCAGGCGTTCGATTGTGATGCGGGGGGAGCGCCTGAAGCCGATTCTCTACGAGCAGGCGCTGGCAGAGGGGGTAACACTCCTGAATCATTCACCCGTGTTCAAACTCATTCAAAATGACAATGGACGTGTTATCGGGGTGGCCGGATTCAATCTCAGAACAGGAAAAGGCTTTCAGGCGTATGGCCGGGCCACCCTGATTGCCACCGGAGGCGCCAGCGGCATCTATCGGCCATCAAATCCTGAAACGGCGCGAAAAAAAACCTGGTATTCTCCGTACAACGTCGGCTCGGGACTGGCCATGGGACTGCGGGCCGGGGCTGAGATGACCTCGTTTGAAATGCGGTTCATCGCCCTGCGAACCAAAGATGTTATCGCCCCTACCGGCACACTGGTGGCCGGGACACGCGTCAGGCAGTTGAATGCGCGCGGGGAGGACTATTATAAAAAAATCGAGACCCTGCTCGGACGAAAGCTGACGACCTGCGAACGCCTTTTCTACCAGATGGAAGAAAATCGCCAGGGGCGCGGGCCCTGTTTTATCGATTTGTCGCCCCTGAATGAGGCCCAGTTTGACGGGCTGCTAAAAAGCTATCTGGATATGTCACCCTGCCTGGTGCTGCAGTTGCTAAGCAATCCCCCGCAATTGCGGAGAATTGTGGAAGTTGCCGGCTCCGAGCCTTATATCAA
The DNA here is from genome assembly GCA_013151735.1 of Calditrichota bacterium. Taxonomy (NCBI): domain Bacteria; kingdom Pseudomonadati; phylum Calditrichota; species Calditrichota bacterium. The sequence continues at coordinate 20,073 of JAADHR010000141.1, forward strand.
CGGCGGGCACGGGATGGCGGGCTACTGGGTGTCTACAAATCGGGAAACCACACTAAAGGGGTTGTACGCGGCCGGGGACGTTGCCGGAGGCGCTCCCAAAAAATATATATCCGGCTGTTTTGCCGAAGCCGAGATCGCCATTGAACATTTTCTGAGCGATCCCCCGGATATGCCGGAGCCGGTGACTGTCGATATGAGCGATCTCTTTCAACCGCTTTCTGTTCAAAACAATCTGCACCATTCGCAGGTTGAAGCCCGTCTGCAAAAAATTATGGATGAATATGCGGGCGGCTATTCCATGAATTATGCCACAAACAAGGAAAAACTGCTGTTGGCCAGAGACCTTCTGACCAGCTTAAGCGACAAAACCAAAACCCTGTCGGCGGCCAATCTGCATGAACTGATGAAAACGCACGAAGTGAGCGATCGATTGGTGTTGGCGAGGGTGCTGGTGGAACACATGCTGGCCCGCAGGGAAACCCGCTGGCCCGCGTATCAAACCCGGCTTGATTTTCCGGTGCGCAACGACATCGAGTACCGGGCCTTTACCAATTCCAGATTCGCCAACGGCGATATCGAGGTGTTTCAGCGCCGACTGTACGCGCCTTATGACAAAAGGGAGATCACACGTGATTGATATCAATTTGAATTTGTGCAATGGCTGTGTGCAATTGGAGCAGCCGCAATGTGTGGATATTTGTCCGGGCGATCTTCTGTACATCGCTCCGGATGGGAAGGCCGCGATTCGTGAGGTTTCCGAATGCTGGGATTGCTTTGCCTGCGTAAAGGCGTGCCCCAGACTGGCAATCGCCATCCAACTGCCGTTTCAGATCAACGAAAGCCTGACCAAACTCACCGGCCATCCGGTTAAAAACAAAACGGTGTGGGAATTCCGCGAACAGGACGGTACGGTCGTTCACCGGTTCCGCATCCCAGCGAGAAATAAATAGGGGATGTCCTAAACGTGAGCCTCACCCATTCGCATTTGAAATATATGCATAAAATAGCTTGATTATGCATAAAATCTTTATTATCTTATGCACAGATTAAAGGAGGTGAAACATTATGAGAACGACAATTGATATCCCCGAAGATTTAATTAAAGAAGCCATGAGAATAACAAAATCTCCCACCAAAACGGAACTAATCAAGAGGGCTCTTCACAATATTATTCAAAGGGATAAAATCAAATCGTTAAAGGACTATAAGGGAAAAATTGATCTTGACATCGATTTAAATAGTGTAAGAGACAGAGATGAACATATTGGTTGACAGTTCTGTATGGATTGACTATTTCAGAAGCGGTACAAATTCAGGCAAGCTTGACAGATATATTGATCAGAATCTTATTTGTACAAATGATTTGATTTTGGCGGAATTGGTACCCTTTCTAAAAGTAAAAAAACAAGTTCGCGTCATCCAGCTACTTTATGAGATAACCCGTATTCCGCTTCATATTAATTGGCAGAATATAATCCACCTTCAAACTCTCTGTATTCAAAACGGAATCAATAAGATAGGGATACCCGATCTGATCATTCTGGATAATGTAATCCAGAACAATTTGGTTTTATACACACTGGATAAATATTTCAGCCTAATCAATAAACACATCGATTTCGAAATAGTATGAAGTACGCCAACCTCTTCTTCAATCCAAACAAAACAGCATGCGGTTTTGAAGCCTGAGTTTTTCCGCTTTTCTTATTGTGGATTTCTACAAATTCTTTTGTAAGCCGCGAATGCGCGAATAGATCTGCGCGAATCCGCGGTTTGTTTTTTACCGCAGATTGTCACCGATTCGGGCACAGATTTCCACGAATTCTCTCTATTTTTCCGTTCGATGAACACACACGGCCTCAACTCATAACCACACTTTTAACGCGGGATAACGTGTGTCGGATTCGGTTGCCGGGGCCAACGCCGGGTTTTCGGCCGATGGATGTGATTCGGTATCTCATACAAAAATGGCATTCCCTCGCGGTCTCACGAATGCAGGCTTTAGCAGGATAGATTTCATAGTGGATTCGATACTCCGGCGGCGTGATATTTGGCATCACAACGTTGGCGCCGCGGGCAAGCCCCAATTCCCGGCCTCTGTGAATGTTCAGTGTGGCCAGAGCCGTCGTGCTGGGGATATTGGCTTCGGGGCACACAATTCGGGACAGGGCAATCACCTTGTACGTCATAATTTCGATCGCAGGCACCTGTTCTTCTGCCGGGATGCGGGCGGCGCCGTTATGACCCAACCGGGTTTTCGGATGGGCAATAAAGGGTCCCACGCCGATCATATCCAGATCCAGCTCCGAAAACATCCGTATATCCTGTGCCAGCATCTCGTAACTCTGGCCCGGGATACCGATCATCACCCCGCTGCCAATCTCGTATCCCATCTCCCGGAGCCTGCGCAGCATGGCAAACCGATCCGATTTTCGTCCGGGTAAAGAGGGATGAATCTTTTCATACAAATCGTGATCGGACGTCTCGAATCGCAGGAGGTAGCGATCGGCTCCGGCCTCCCTCCAGGCCAGCAAATCCTCTTCCGGACGCTCACCCAAACTCAGTGTCACGGCCAGTGGTGTTTCGGATTTAATCCGGAGGATGATCTTTGCCATCCAGTCTGTCTTTATTCCGTAGTCCTCTCCCGACTGTAAAACGATGGTACCATAGCCGTAGTCAACCGCTTCGTGGGCACAGGCCAGAATGTCATTTTCGGACATCCGGTAGCGGGTCAGTTCCCTGTTTTCCACGTTCAACCCGCAATAGGCACACCGCCGCACGCAATAGTTGGAGAATTCAACCAATCCGCGCAAATGCACCTCATCACCCACCGTCTGTTTGCGCACGTTGTCTGCCCGCTGCCACAAGGCGTCCAGGCGACTCTCATCCTCTTCTTTCAACCAAGCGATAATCTCTTCTCGTGTCAACTTGTGTCTCCGTTTTTGCGAATAATCCCATGCAACTTTAAGAAGCTGCCCTGTATGTTTAAATCGGCATATCCGAACAAAAAATCACCCGTGTCATTTTTATAGTATGATAATTTTTATTTTTTATCAACAGGAATGTAGTGAATTTTTATTTTTTTGGTCTTTTAAAGAAACACGAATTTTTTGATCAGTTTTTAGCCTGAAAAATTCATGCGCCACCAAAACACAAAGCCACAAAGCAGTAAATAACAAGTCCCAACCTGCTATATTTCTAAATGGACCCTTTGTAACATTTTATTTCGTAAGTATGTAACAGAATCAGTCTATCCCTAACCCTCCCTCCGGCCCCCTCTCTGAAATAAGGGAGTCAGGGGGTGGGTTCAATAGACCGGGCCATATTTCAAAAAGAGTGTCTTCTCCACAAAAAAACCATCAGAACCATTTTTTTCGATCGGCTAAAATTTTTCTTGACATCCGGCTAATTTCTCTTTATATTGAATGAAAATTAAAAAGAGGATCAATTAGGTTATGAAAAACCCTGTAAAAAAATCTTCCGGTCAGACAAAATGGTGGTGGCGCATCTGGTATCCTTCGGTGCACCACACGATTTTATAAATTCAGTTTTCGTTTAATCTCAATCGCCGTGGATGCACCGCATTCACGGCGTTTTTTTTGAACCCATTTTTGCAAAAGGCGCTGTGATCATAAAAAACACACAGCGCCTTTTTTTATGGCTCATAACGGGAGTTTCCGCATGAAAATTATTTCGTTTGAACGCTTTCAAAGCCAGTACAACGGGGCACCCCTTGTTTCTGCTTATGCAGAGGTCATGGGCGATATGGACACACCCGTTTCCACATTTCTCAAAACCGCCCAAAAGTCTTATCGGTTTCTTCTGGAAAGTGTGGAAGGCGGCACCCAACGAGGCCGCTACTCGATTATCGGCGATACACCGCTGCTGATCTTCCAGAGCAAAAACGGGATCACGACCATCCGGAACACCCTTACCGGAAAAACCACCACGCACCGGGAAAATCCCTTTGATGTCCTGAAAACGGTTCTCAGCACATTTATTCACCGAAAACTGGAAAACAGTCCTTTTCTCAACGGAGGCTTGTTCGGCTACATCGGCTACGATGCCATTCGCTACATTGAAAAAATTCCTTCTGCATCCGAAGATGACATGGCTCTTCCGGACATCCATCTGTTTCTCCCGCAAAATATGATTGTATTCGACAACCTTTTGAACCGCATCCATTTGATCCATTTTATGGAGCCCGGCGCCGATCCCAAAATCGACTACCAAAAAGCGGTCGGGGAAATCGAAGAGAACATTCAAAAGATCCAAAACACGTCGCTCCGAAACGGAAAACCGGCCTTTCACGAACCGCAGGCATTCACAAGCAATATTGAGAAGAAGCGGTTCGAAACCAGTGTACAAAAGGCGCGGGAACACATCTACAGGGGCGATATTTTTCAGATGGTTCTGTCCCAGCGCCTCAGCGTGCCCATTCACGTTCCGCCATTTGAGATTTACAGAGCCCTTCGGATGATCAACCCGTCTCCTTACATGTTTTATATGGATATGGAGGATATCACGCTTCTGGGAGCATCGCCGGAGACGCTTGTCAAATTGGAGGGGGATACGGTTCTGGTTAAACCCATTGCAGGCACGCGAAAACGGGGGCGCAATGAAACGGAAGACCTTGCACTGGTTGAAGACCTGCTGGCCGATCCCAAGGAACGCGCGGAGCATATCATGCTGGTTGATCTGGAGCGAAACGACGTGGGGCGAATCGCAGAATTCGGAAGCGTGACACTGGAGGATTTTATGATCATTGAAAAATATTCCCACGTGATGCACATCGTCTCTACCGTAACCGGGAAGCTCCGGCAGGGACTGGATGCCGTGGATGTGTTTCGGGCGTGTTTCCCGGCAGGCACCGTGTCCGGGGCACCCAAAGTCCGGGCGATGGAGCTGATTGAAGAGATGGAACCCACCCGGCGAGGCATTTACGCGGGAGCCGTGGGCTATTTCGCTTTTGACCGCACCATGGACGTGTGCATTGCCATCCGGACAATCGTCGTCAAGAATGGGAAAGCCTACGTTCAGGCGGGAGCCGGAATCGTGGCCGATTCCGTGCCGAGCTCGGAATATGAGGAAACCCTGAACAAAGCCAGGGGGCTTCTGAAAGCCATTGAATCTGCCGAGGGAGGGCTGACATGATCCTGGTCATCGACAATTACGATTCGTTCACGTACAATCTTGTTCAATATATCGGTGAATTCCATGGGGATATTTCGGTGGTGAGGAATGACCAGATAACACTCGACGCGATTCGCGCCCTCAGGCCGGAAGCGATTGTTATTTCTCCCGGTCCGGGCTACCCGAAGGAAGCGGGCATCACGCTGAAGGTCATTCACACTCTTTACCACGACTATCCGATTTTCGGCGTCTGCCTGGGACTTCAATCCATCGGAGAGGCGTTCGGGGGACGCATTGTTCAGGCAGGACAGGTGGTTCACGGCAAAAACACCACCATTTACCACGACGGGAAAACCATCTTTGAGGGCCTGAAAAATCCCTTTAAGGGGGGACGTTATCATTCCCTCATCATTGACAGAAAAACCCTGCCCGATGTGCTGGAGGTTTCTGCGGAAACGGCAGACGGGCTTATTATGGCCGTCCGGCACAAACAGTACCTTCTGGAGGGCGTGCAGTTTCACCCCGAATCGATTTTAACGGAATACGGCAAAGAGATGATCGCCAATTTTTTAAGACGAGTAAAACAGGAGGACGAAAGATGATCAGTGACATTCTTGAACACGTGAGTCAGGGGCACGATTTAAGCCGGGATCAGGCTTATCAATCCATGAATGAGATTATGAGCGGTGAATGGACGCCGTCACAGATTGCCGGTCTGCTCATGGGACTGAAAATGAAGGGGGAAACCGTCGACGAGATCACCGGGTTCGTTTCCGCGATGCGGCACAAAGCCGTGCCTATTTCCGCCCCTGCCCGGGTTGTGGACACCTGCGGAACAGGAGGCGACGGCACCCATTCGTTCAACATCTCCACCGCGGCGGCGTTGGTTGTGGCAGCAGCAGGCATTCCGGTTGCCAAGCACGGAAACCGCTCCGTATCCAGCACATGCGGCAGTGCCGACGTGCTGCAGGAATTGGGGGTCAAAATTGATTTGGATGCGGAAGCCGCCCGGAAATGCCTGGAACGGGTCGGGATTGTGTTTCTGTTTGCACCCCTCTATCATGCCTCCATGAAATTTGCGGTGACGCCCCGGCGCGAAATGGGCATTAAAACGGTGTTTAACATTTTAGGTCCAATGCTAAATCCGGCAAATGTGAAGCGGCAAATTATCGGAGCATTTAACCGGGATATCGCCGAAAAAATTGCGCATGTCCTCAAAAACAGCGGGAGTGAACACGTGCTGGTTTTCTGCAGCGAAGACGGCATGGACGAAATTTCGATTTCCCACACCACGCATATGATCGAATTGAAGGATGGAACTATTCGCCGTTTTGATATCGAACCGGAAGATTTCGGCTTCAGACGGGTTCCATTTGAAGCGATTCGCGGCGGGGACTGCCGGCAGAACGCCCGCATCATTCGGGAAACCCTGCAGGGCAAACCGGGCCCCGCTTATTATGTTACCGCCCTTAATGCAGGGGCGGCCATTTACGCGGCCGGTCAGGCGGCTACTTTGAAAGAAGGCGTTCGCCAGGCGGAGGCTATTCTGACTTCCGGGAAGGGATTTCAAAAACTGCAGGAATTTGTGGAGGCTTCTAATTCGTTTTAGATGAGAAAAATAGCCGCGAATGCGCGAATGAAAGACTTTTTGTTAATTCGTGAATTAGTGGCGGAAAAATAATTGCCACGAATTCACAAAGGAAACAATTTTTGTTAATTCGTGAATTAGTGGCGACGGGAAAAATTGCCACGAATTCACGAATGAAAGACCTTCAAGTCAAACAGAAAGCGCGCATTTTTTTCAAAGAAGTCTAATTTAAAGTTTACAGGACAGTGATGACCATTCTGGATAAAATTGTACAGACAACCCGGGCTAAAATCGCTCAGCGGAAGCAGCGTCTGCCCCTGTCGGATCTCAGGCAGATGGCAGAACAAGCAGCGTTTCCAAAAATGCCCGGAGCGTTTCGATCACAAGAGGGTCTGCAAATTATTGCGGAAATCAAAAAGGCGTCGCCCAGCCGCGGCGTCATCGCGCAGGATTTCCACCCCGTTCAAATTGCCCGGGAGTACGAGGCCGGCGGTGCGGCGGCCCTGTCGGTACTCACGGATGAAACCTATTTTCAGGGGCATCTCTCTCATTTAAGAGAGGTCGCCGAAGAAGTCTCCTGCCCCGTTTTGAGGAAGGATTTTATCATCGATCCCTACCAGATTTACGAGGCGGCGGCCAACGGCGCCCGAGCGGTTTTGCTTCTTGCGGTTCTGCTGCCTCCCGAGCAACTGCGGGATTTTCTTCATCTCGCACAGGCAGTACACCTGGATGCCCTCGTGGAAGTGCACGATGAGGCAGAACTGGAAACGGCGCTCCGGGCGGACGCCTCGATGATCGGCATTAACAACCGTAATTTGAAGACCTTTCAGGTGGATTTGAACACCAGTCTGCGTCTGGTGAACCGCCTCCCCGAATCGATTGTCCGGGTGAGCGAAAGCGGCATCCGCGGCGCGGACGATTTGAAACGCCTGCACCGGGCGGGATTCGATGCCGTGTTGATGGGGGAATCGCTCATGCGCCGGGAGAACCGTGTGGAATTTCTCCAAAAGATTCGCGAGGATTCTGCCACGAAGACACCTGGAGAAAGGAAGAAAACATCCCCCTGAATCCCCCTTCGAAGGGGGACTTTAGAGGGCTGCAACATGAAATGTTTTTGCGGATCCGTACCGGGTCATTTAAATCGTACTTTTGCACCCAAGCCTTGACCAACAGGCTCCCCCTTTGAAGGGGGTGGGGGGATGTAAAGCAGTCACTTGCAAAAAAGATAAGTGGCGGCAAAATGTTACTGGCCAGAAAATTTCGGAACTGAACACGCACGGCGTGACCGAACATCCCCCTGAATCCCCCTTCGAAGGGAGACTTTAGAGGGCTGCAACATGGAATGTTTTTGCGGGTTCGTGCCGGGTACCTTTAAATTGCAATTTTACACCTAAGCCTTGACCAACAGGCTCCCCCTTTGAAGGGGGTGG
>JAADHR010000142.1 GCA_013151735.1 Calditrichota bacterium
GCCCTGGTTTCGCTCAATATGTTTACCAGTTTTGTCGGAACCGTAACCATTATGTTTGTGATTCTGTACATGTCAAATATTTATTTTAAGAAGAAAAATCAGAATTAACCGAATTTTCCCGGTGATAGGAAAAAGCGGAGATAATCCCCAATTTCCTTGAATTTCCTCTTTCGCCCTCCCTTTGTGAGCAAAGAGAGGGCGGAGGAAAGGGTTAACGAGCAAGTTGATTCTAAAACGATTAAAAAAGGAGGTCCAAAATGAGACTAAAAAAAATGCAAATGGCCATTTTGGCTGTGTTGATGCTGGTGCCGGGACTGGGATTCTCCCAGACAAAATTAACCGGGCTGCAAATTATGGAAAAGGTCTACAACCGGCCGTCTCCCAAAGAGATGGAAGCCGATTTGACCATGGTGCTGATTAGCTCCAGCGGCAATCAGCGCATTCGCGAAATCCACCAGTACATCAAGGATTTCGGAAAGGTAGAAAAGAAAATTATGTTTTTCGTTAAGCCAGCCGACGTGCGTAACACGTCTTTCATGAACTGGAGTTACGACGACCCGAACAAAGAGGATGACCAGTGGATTTATCTGCCGGCTTTGAAAAAGGTGAAGCGGATTTCCAGTGATAGCAAAAGTGATTATTTTATGGGCTCCGATTTTACGTACGATGATCTGGGCGACCGCAAACCCACGGATGACATCCACAAGATTTTAAGAGAAGAAAAGCTCAATGGAGAAGATTGCTACGTCATCGAAAGCCATCCCAAAAATAAAGATTATATGTATTCCAAAACCATTACCTGGGTGATTAAGGACAAATGGATTGGGCTGCAGAAAAAGTTCTGGGATGAAGACGGAGAGTATCTGAAAATCCTGCACATTAAAAAATATGACAACATCAAGGGGTATTGGATTATTGAAAACGTACAAATGGACAACGTGCAATCCAATCACAAAACCATTATGAAATTAAGCAACATCAAGATTAACAGTGGAATTAAAAACAATATGTTCACCGAACGGATGATGAAGCGAGGGTTATAAAATGAGAAACAGAAATCGCATTCTAAAAATGGGCATTGTTTTTTTACTCCTTGTATTTGCAGGAAGCCTTCAGGCGCAGGGAATTAAATTAACCGGTTACGCCCGAAATTATACCGGGGTTCTCCTGCACGGAAACCATGATTTTTCCATCATTCAAAATACGTTTAATCTGAATGTGGAAAAAACAACCAGCCAGGTGGCTTTTAAAGTGAATCCGTACATGTACCAATACCCGAACGAGGACAGCGAACACCCGGAAATCGGGCTGCGGGAGGCCTACCTGGATATCTATTTCAATTCGATGGATCTCCGGATCGGGAAGCAGCAAATTATCTGGGGGAAGGCGGACGGGGTGTTCATTACAGATATCGTTTCCCCCAAAGACCTGACGGAATTTCTGCTGCGGGATTTTGATGAAATCCGAATGGGTGTGACCGGCGTAAAAGCCGATTATTACATCGGTGACAACACGTTTGAGCTGGTGTGGCTGCCGGCATTCATTCCAACCAAATTCCCCCCGCAGGGCTCCATTTGGTTCCGAATGCCGCCCTTTCCAGTGCCTTTAAATCGCGTGACGATTGACCACTCGCGGGAAAAAGTAACCCCCTCTCTGGACAACAGTGAGGTTTTTGCCAAATTTTCGGCTTTAACCGGCGTTGTGGATTTCGAGGTGATGGCAGCCTACGCCTGGGACGACGATCCTACCATGCATGTGTACAAAAAAATCAATCCGCAAACACACCAGTTGGTCGGGTTGACCGTGTACCCCGAGCACCATCGTTTGACGATTGGCGGTGGCAGTTTCAGTACCACGCTGGGTCCGTTTGTGCTGCGGGGAGAAGGGGCCTACTACACCGGAAAGTATTTTAATTCCACCGATCCCAAGCTTGTGGACGGAACCGTGAAAAAGGATTATCTGCACTACCTCCTGGGGTTGGACTACACGATTTTCGATGTACACACCAGCGTCCAGTTTATTCAGCAGGCCATTCTGGATTACAACGATTATATCAAGAATGATCAGTACCAGAACATGGCCACATTTTTGGCATCGAAAACGTATTTAAATGAAACGCTGGATTTGTCGTTTTTCATGTACTACGATTTCAATAACCAGGCCTCTCTGATTCGACCTAAAATTACGTACAGCCTGGCAGACGGATTCGATGTCCTGCTGGGGGCCAACATTTTCACCGGCTCCGAAGGCATGTTTGGGCAGTACAATGATAACGACATGATTTACACGAAAATTAAGTACAGTTTTTAAATTGAACAAAGACTTTGAATAAAGTCGTTTTCCCCTGGGGCTGTATCAAAAGTTCTTTTTTCGGAAAAAAATAAATACTTGTCATTGTGAGGAGCGAAGAATGAGCGACGAGGCAATCTCATAATATATTGTAAATAATGGGATTGCACGCCAATGGCGCATTTTCAACTTCGTGCGCCGCGGTTCCCGAGCTTGTCGAGGGACGGCGCACTCGCAATGACAAGTTTTATGAAAATGAGTTTCACGACTGTAGTTTTAAACTTGTGATACAGCTCCAAGAGGGGGGAAACAAGATGTTTTCATACCAACCGGTGTCCGATTGAATCTGTAGCAAAAAATCTTGTAGAGGAAGAATGTGAAAAAGGTTGTTGAGCTCATTACCGAATACCAAAGAAATTATTTAACGTACGAAGCGCTAACAAAGGAACTGAAAAATTTGTTTGAAGCGCTCTTAACTTCAAATAATATTGGTTTCTTGCAGATTGAAACCCGAGTCAAATCCCTGCCCAGTTTTTTGGACAAGGTGTACCGGCTCATTGCGTCGGATCGGTACAAGGGACAAACTTTCGCCGATCTGGTCGGAATTCGGCTCATTACGTATTACAACGAAGATGTGTACGAAATTGCCAGACTTGTGGAGCAGCAATTTACAGTTCACGCCAAAAATTCGGAGTACGAATCTCACAATCGTTCCCCGGATCAATTCGGGTATTCGTCCCTGCACTACAAAGTTTCTTTGTCCCCCGATAAACCGTATTTTCACGCATTGGAAAAATTCCAGAATATTCTTTTTGAGGTTCAAATTCGAACCGTAGCTCAACATGCCTGGGCTGCCATCGACCACAAAATTCGCTACAAAACAGCTGAGCAAATTCCCCAGGATGTCCAGAGAGAGATTTTTCGATTAAGTGCCCTGTTTGAATTGGCGGACAATCAATTCCTTTCCATTAAGAAAAAACTGGAGGCTCGGGCGCGAGAAGAACTGAAAAAATACAAAGCCGGGGATTCATCTGTGAAGATCAATGCCCTGACCCTTGACCATTTTTTTGAGACCCACCGGGATGCCATTGAGTCCATCGTACAACAGGCCCGGGAAATTGGTTTTCAGAAAACATCCATTCAGCATGATCCCAACTCCATTCGCTACCTACTTATGTTGTTTCAGAGGTTGGGAATTGTTACAATAGATGATCTGGAAGAGCTGTTTGTGGAAGCTCAGGCTAAGGGAATGGATATTATGCATCCCATTTATCAGGCTGTTTCTGACGAGAATATTGACTCCATTGACTATCCGTTCCCGATTGTACTGCTGATTGTCATTGCGCTGCGATTAAAAAAGACCCGGTTTGATCATCTAAATGCCGGCCAACTGATTCAACAGGTACTTGGTTCCAGTGTGAAATCCATTTCATTATCACTGGAAAATCAATGAAACAACGACCACAAGCGTAGAGAGGGAAAAGATGTCCGACTCCCCGAATGGGATTTTGCCCGACAGCCTGGAAAAGCGGTTCGTCAAAAAAATGCACTGGGTGACGCGCCTTTTGATGAAAACAAAAATTACCCCCAATCTGATTACGCTGTCCACTCTCCCGTTGGGATTGCTGGCCGGTATTGCTTTGGCTTTAAATCACATGGCAGTGGGCTGGATTTTTATTGTTCTCATGGGGCTTTTCGATATTCTGGATGGCCAATTGGCCACCTCTGCCAATCTGGCCAGTCCATTTGGAGCGGTTCTGGATTCTACAATCGATCGCTACAGCGAAGCCTTTGTGCTCATTGGTCTTGGGTTTTACTTTTATCGATTGGACCAACCCCTGTGGATGCTGGTCGTCAGCCTGGTTCTGAT
>JAADHR010000143.1:0-1387 GCA_013151735.1 Calditrichota bacterium
CCCTTCGCCTCGATACGTCCGCCGGAGGCGGACACTCGGCGACCCAAAAGATGCCTTACCCTGCCAGCACCTTTTCCAGCACTTCCATCGGATGAAAGACATGCCGGTCCACCCCTTCTGTGATCTGGTGCCGACAGGAAATGCCGCTGGCAATTACCACGCGGAGCTCATCTCCGTCGGCTTCCCGGATTTGGTGAAACAGCTCTTCACCGATTCTCATGCTGACGTTGTAGAATTCCTTCTTGTAACCAAAGCTTCCTGCCATTCCGCAGCATTCCACATGCGATTCAACCACATCGAACCCAATTTCCTTGAAGAGACTGATGGCGTCCAGAATGCCATTCAGGGATTTTCGCTGGCAATGGCCGTGGTAAAAGATTTTTTTCCCAAAGGGTGACTGCTCAACATTGAACACGGTCTGCGGCCGGATTTTTTTCACGGAAAGCAATCGGGTAAGGTATTCAACCGCACCAAAGCTGTTTTTTTGAAGCGTTTCAAAAAGATCATTATTTTTCAACAAATTTTTGTAATCCCGTCGAAACAGGGCCAGTACGCTGGGTTCCGGGACGACAATCGTCCAGCCGGCGTCTATTTTCTTCTCAAGATAGCGAGCCACAGAGCGTGCCCGGCGGGCGGCTGTTTCGACCATTCCCTGAGAAAGGGCTGCCCGTCCTTCCGGCAGGACATCACTGATCTGAACGGCTGCACCAAGTGAATCCAGCACCCTGACGGTTGCCATTCCCGATTCCGGATGAAGGAAATTCGTGTAAATATCGGCAAAAATCAAAACCTTGGGGGCATCCGGTTCCGCGTGTAAAGGGGTCTTTCGCTTCCTCTGCCAGCCCCGGTATTGTTTCTGAAAGGTCTTTTTCTGAAATTTCGGAAGCAGGCGCTGGTGGTGCATCCCCACCGTTTTTTCCATCCCGGTTCGTACCGGCGAAAGAGCACTCAGTGCATTTGAGAGCGGTGCGAACGCACTCCCCACCTTTGCAAAAGCCGCGTAATTTCCAAAAAATTGCTTTTCCAGTGGAGCCAGACGATCTCCCCCCTGGCTTCCGAATAATTTCCCAAAAAAAACAGCGGAGGCACTTCTGCCTTCCGCCCGGTTGAGGCGGTCGTGCAGGACCGTGTTGAGCCAGGGAATATCGATTCGTACCGGGCACTGGGGCACGCACCGCGAACAGCCGGTGCAAAGCTCACTAAAACGCGCATTCAAAAGCGTCCCGGTTCCCGCTTCCCAGGCGCCGCCGATTCCGCCCGAGTAGGTTTCTCCGCCGAAGGCGTGTCCCCCGAGCACCTGAAAAACCGGACACACGTTCATGCAGGCGCTGCAGCGCACGCAGTAAAGTGCTTGTTTAAGGTCGGGATCCTCCCGCATCTTGAGCCG
>JAADHR010000143.1:1469-4889 GCA_013151735.1 Calditrichota bacterium
GCAAAATGTGCGTGTACTGGGAGAGGGGCTGCCCTGTTCCACTGGGTGCCAGGAGCTCGATAAACGGCCACAGGTCGTCCCAGCGGGGTACAATCTTTTCCACCCCGGCAATGGCAATGTGCACGGACGGGGCCTGCGTAACCATCCGAATATTCCCCTCATTTTCAACCAGCACCAGCGTACCCGTTTCGGCCGCAAGAATATTGGCTCCGCTGATTCCAATATCGGCTGTCAGGAATTTCTGTCGTAAGATTTCCCGGGCAAATCGGGTGAGGTCTTCTCCTGTTTCCAGGGGTTCTTTCGGATGAAATTTTTCTGTAAAGAGCTGTGAAATGCGCTCCCGGCTTCGATGAATGGCCGGCGCCACAATGTGCGACGGCTGTTCGTCGGCGACCTGAAGAATAAATTCCGCCAGATCCGTTTCGGCCACTTCAATTCCGGCTGCTTCCAGCACGGGATTGAGTTTGATTTCCTCCGAGGTAATGGATTTTGATTTGACCACCAATTTCGCTTTGTGTTTCTGACACACGTCCCGAATGTAAGCGCTGGCTTCCGCCGCATCTTTTGCCAGATAAAAATGCCCCCCGCGTTCCTCGATGACCCGCTGAAGCACCTTGACTGATGTTTCGATTTCTTCAATGGCTCTCTCTTTGATGGCCCGTGCCCGATCCTTCAGAGCTTCGTAATCGCCAATGGTTCGAACGGCTACATACCGATTCTGGTTGAAGGTATTCGTGTTTCGGCGAACCGGTTCACTCTCAATCGCCAGCGCCATTTGAATCGCTTGGGTCAAATGATCTTTTGAGGATTTATTCGCCACGTCACGCGGCTTAATCTGCAAAGCAAAATCAACGGATTTTTGAGGCATGGTTACTCCGAAAAATAGTCATTTTTTGGCCCGCGACTGTCACGAATTTAGTTTCAGTAAAATCACTTCGTGAAAATTCGTGACCTTCGTGGGCAAAACCTATTTAGGCAAATTCATTTTTTACACCAGCAGTACAATATGCAGCCGTCCCGGTCCGTGAACGCCGCGCACCAGTTCCCCCATATCGGCTGTGGCACTGGGGCCGGTGATAAACAAAAAATTCTCCGGCAATTCCGATCGTTCAAAAAATTCTCCTGAAAATAAATCACGCGGACGGGGAACCATCAGACGAGCGTCCAGAACCGCAATGTGCTCCCGGGAATACAGGCTTACCGACCCGCCCAGGCGTTCATCGATGGCCACACAAAGAGAGCCTGTTCCTGCCACGCCGACAAAGGCATCGGTAATGCCGACCCGGATGGCAGCCATTTGGTCTTCCGTGGGATG
Source organism: Calditrichota bacterium (assembly GCA_013151735.1). NCBI lineage: Bacteria > Pseudomonadati > Calditrichota > Calditrichota bacterium. The sequence continues at coordinate 2,785 of JAADHR010000143.1, forward strand.
CGAAATAACATCTGGCAGACTTTTGAACGGTGCAAAAAGTTCGGGAGGCAGCACGGTTGGCTCCGCAAGTGTGGCGGAGCTGTTTTCTCCCATGGCCCGCACCAGGGCCGCTTTCAGATTTTCGGGAGTGGCTTTGATTTTTTCTACTGTGGCGGCCGCTCCCTCCGCCATTTGAATGAACTTTTCTACCAGCCCCGTGTCAACTGCCTGAAATGCTTTCATAAACGGCCTATTTTTTCTTTTTTCTGGAAAATCAGAGTCCAATTCGCATATTTTGCCCCGAAGATGCTGCAACATAAAGAGGAACAAGAGACATCCCTTGTATCCTCATGGCTATGACTGCTGTAAAACAGCTCGAAATTTTTCCTCGTTTGTTTGAAAATAATCCGGGTGTTGCGGCCGGTATGTTTCCAATTGAAATGAGCGACGGACGATGGCCCGCCAATCCGACAAAGAAGCAACGGCTCCCCTGGCGATGGCCTGCACCCCAATATTTCCCACAATAGTCCCTTCCACCGGTCCGGTGACAATGTTTCGATGGATTGCATCGGCTGCCAGTTGGTTGAGCAAATTGTTCTGAATACCGCCTCCCACCGCCAGAAGCTGCGTAACCGATTGCCCGGTCACATACTCAATATCCTGAATCGTCGTTCGATATTTGAACGCCAAACTTTCCAGTACACACCGGGTGATCCAGCCTGCATCTTCATGATAGGGTTGTTTGGTTTCCTTTAGAAAATTCAGAATCTTTTGCGGCATATCTCCGGCCTTCAGAAACCGCGGATCGTCCACGTCAATCCAGGCTTCGGTTGGACCGTTTTTCAGGGCAAGCTGTTTGAGATCCTCGTAACTGAATTCTTTTCCCTCTTGCCGCCAGGCTCGTCGGCATTCCTGAATCGGCCAGAGGCCCATAATATTCTTCAGGAATCGAATGGTTCCATTAACCCCGCCTTCATTGGTGAAATTGTACGTCATGGCTTCGGCATTCAAAATGGGCCGGCGGATTTCCACCCCCATGAGCGACCAGGTGCCGGAGCTCAAAAAGGCCCACCCTTCCGATTCCGCCGGTACGGCGGCAACGGCTGCTCCCGTATCGTGGCTGGCGGATGCAATGACCGGTGTCTCCGGATTCAGCCCTGTTTTCTTGGCCAACTCTTCCTGCAAATGCCCGATAACGGTTCCGGACTCAACCACATTCGGAAAAATTTGGCGGGGCAGTCCAAAGGCCTCAATCAATTTCCAATTCCAATTTCGCCGATTCGGATTGGCCAGACCCGTTGTGGAAACAATGGTGTATTCACCAATTTTCTTTCCGGATAACACAAACAGCAAAAAATCCGGCATCAGCAAAAGCCGGTCAGCCACCTCCAACAGATTCACATGTTGATTTTGTTCGGCCAGAAGCTGGTAGAGGGTGTTGAACGGAGCTACCTGAGTTCCCGTTTGAAGGTACAATTCTTCGCGCGGGACCCTTTCAAAGGCCCTCTCAATCATTCCGTCGGTGCGGCTGTCGCGGTAATGGTACGGATACCCTAAAATGCGATTGTCGGTGTCCAGAAGCACATAATCGACCCCCCATGTGTCCACACTAATTCCCTCAAAACGGGGACCAAAGGTTTCTCCGGCGGCCCGTAATCCCGCCTCAATTTCGGCCACAATTTGAAGAACATCCCAGTAATAATGTCCCTGATAAAAAAGCCAGGGTGTGGGAAATCGGTGAACTTCAGTGAGGGAAAGCGTTCCCTTTTGGAGCGTTCCCACCACACACCGACCGCTTTCGGCCCCCAGATCAAAACCAATGTAGTACTTTTTTTGATCCATCAATGCATACCCGTCAATATGAATTCAATTAACCGAAATTCAATTCTTTGCAGAGGAACTTTTTGGTCTGCATTTTTCATAGATTTTTGCCACGAAGATTATTGTGATTTAGATTTCTATCCTGGCAAGTTTTGCCTTACATTCTGATATTATCCTAAATATACTTAAGCACGGCCTCCCGTAAAGTCCCCTCTTGAGAGGGGTGGCCCCGCCACCTGGCGGGGACGGGGTGCGTCACTTCATTTCTCTCAAAATCACCTATTAAGAACACACAAAAATTTAAA
>JAADHR010000144.1:0-4860 GCA_013151735.1 Calditrichota bacterium
GGCAATTCACGACTTGCCCCCTATGACCACAACGACGATTGAAATTTCATTTCTGCATCTTGCATTTTACATTATTCATTCTATTAATCGCATTAAGGATAGGATCGAAATAATCCTCTGTGTCCTCTGTGGCTAATTCTAATGCATCGTTTTAATCGTACTGATGTGGGGATTGAGAGGTCATTTCGACTTCGCTCAATGACCGGCTGATAGAATTTGAGTCGTGCTTCGGCAGGATTGAAATAATTGCCGCGAATGCGCGAATAATAGGTTTTGCTCACGCGAATGCGGGGTTGACGTTCGGCCCTTCGACAGGCTCAGGGCCCGGATTGGTGCGGTTGGGTTGGATCCGTGCGGGATTGAAATTTTGTAGAGGCAATTCACGACTTGCCCCCTGGGACCACAGCGACGATTGAGATTCCATTTTTGCATCCTGCATTCTACATTATTCATTATCTTTGTCGCGTTTTGGCAGGATTGAAATAAAATGTAGAATGCGACGCCCCCTTTTCCTTTTTCTTCTCAATCTTAATCTCAATCTCAATCTTCTTCTTAATCCCAATCTTAACTTCAATCTTTCCCCTCTTCTCTATCTATTTTTTCCTTATCTTGCATTTTGGAAAAATCTTTTTTACATTTAAGCAACGCATTCACTTTGAGAACGGCGAATGATGCGCAAGATACGAATTTAATTTCAATAAAATCAATTCGTGAAAATTCGCAGAATGAGCGGGTAAAAGCTCTTTTAAGTGAATTCGGCAATGCAAAAAAACACGTTAATTCTTATCATTTCCGGGAGGTTTTGTGCAAAAGGTTCGAGTCGGTGTGGTTGGCGTGGGGAAATTGGGACGCCTGCACACGGCCCTTCTGAAAGAAATATCCGGGGCCCAATTGGCCGGGGTTTACGATTCCGATGCTCAACGGCGTCTGGCTGTAGCCCGTGAATTTGAAGTAACCGATTTTTTGTCCCTTGAAGCGCTGCTAAAGGCGGTAGATGCCGCCATTATTGCGGTGCCTACACAGTCGCATGCGCAAGTGGCCGATGCCGCTCTTTCTGCAGGGAAACATGTTTTTATCGAGAAACCTGTAACCGCCACCCTGCAGGAGGCGGACCGCTTAATTACCAGTGCTGCAGAAAAGGGACTCAAAATTCAGGTAGGGCACATCGAGCGGTTTAATCCGGCCTTTGCTGCCATTCAGGGAGAATCGCTTTCGCCCATGTTTATCGAAACCCACCGTCTGGCGTCCTTCGATCCCCGGGGAACCGATGTGGCGGTGGTGCTGGATCTCATGATTCACGACATCGATTTGGTTTTGACTCTGGTCAAAAGTCCTGTTGAAATGATCGACGCGACCGGAGTGGCGGTGGCTTCGCGGGAGGCAGACATTGCCAACGCCCGTATTCGTTTTCGCAACGGCTGCGTGGCCAATATGACGGCCAGCCGCATTTCGCTGAAAAAGATGCGAAAGATGCGACTATTTCAAAAGGATGCGTATGTAACACTGGACTTTCTCCAGAAACAGGCGGAGATTTACCATCTTAAAGATGCGGCTGTCCCGGAAGCGCCCGGTCATCTGGCATTCAGCACAGCAGGCCCCGAAGGGTTTTCAAAGCAAATTCTTTACGAAAAACGAACGCGTGAAAATACAAATGCACTCAAGGAGGAATTAACCGCCTTTGTAACGGCGATTCAAAACGATACCAATCCCCCGGTAACAGGGGAGGACGGCCGGAATGCCCTGAGTGTGGCGCTTCAAATTATGGAGCAGGTCCACGAACACGCAAAGTTGTATCACTGAGGTTGCTTTAAAATCCACAAATGACACCCATTTAAATCCGATAGAACCCATTCGTGGGAATGGGTGGAATGAGTAGGTAAACATATTCTTAAATCGAATCATCACTCAAACAAAAAAAAGGAAAAACCATTGGATATTCGCGAAGTTGTTTTTAATAATCGAAGTTACACGCCTATTCCCTTAATTATTATTGTTTTGATTTTGGCCTCGCCAACGTGGCCCTCGTTTTTGATCGGATTGGGAATTGCTCTTTTGGGAGAATTGCTGCGTATCTGGGGCGTGAGCCACGCCGGAAGTGCTACGCGCACCACCAGCGGTGCCGGAGGCGACGAGTTGATTACCTCCGGACCGTTTGCGTATGTGCGGAATCCCCTTTATGTGGGCAACTTCCTGATTACAATCGGATTTACCGTTGCCAGTTGGGCCTGGATGCCCTGGATGCTGATTCTGGTGATCCTGCTGTTTGGGCTTCAGTACTGGCTGATCGTTTCGCTTGAAGAAGACTACCTGTCCGGCCATTTTGGCTACAAGTACGACCTTTACAAAAACCATGTACCGCGGTTTGTGCCGCGGCTCACCCCCTGGCCCGACCGGGACACGCGCTCGGGTAACTGGCGGGCAGCCCTTCGTTCGGAAAAAAGTACACTCACCAGTTTTGTGACCTTCGCGCTGGTGCTCTGGGCGCGGTGGAAACTTTTTTCGTAGGGAGCCGTCTGTGCCGCGAATCCTGATAATTGCCGGAGAAACCTCCGGAGATGTACACGGTTCCGGGGTGGTTCGGGAGATTCGCCGCCGCCGGCCCGACGTGGACATTGTGGGAATCGGAGGCCCCCGAATGGCCGCTGCCGGCATGACCTGTTTTTATTCCACCGATCAGATGGCCATCCTGGGGTTTACGGAGGTTGTGCGTCATTTCCCATTTATTCGGAAGGTTCACGCCCGGCTGACGCGTGAGCTGGAAACCGCCCCGCCGGATTTGCTCATTTTAATCGATTATCCCGGTTTTAACCTCCGCTTTGCCAAACAGGCAAAAAAGCGGGGAATTCCTATCTTGTACTACATCAGTCCTCAGGTGTGGGCCTGGGGAAAGGGCCGGGTTGCAAAAATCGCCCGGCTCGTCGATAAAATGGCCGTTATTTTTGATTTTGAAGAAAAACTTTACCGGGAGGCCGGCGTGGATGTTACCTTTGTGGGGCATCCGCTGCTGGACAGTTTGCGGTTTGATTGGAACCGGGAACAGTTTCTGCAATCGCTCGGATATCCGCCGGAAACCCGGATTTTCGGACTCCTGCCGGGGAGCCGCCCGCAGGAAGTCCGGAAACTCCTGCCGGAAATGATCCGTACCTTTGTTAAATTGAAGGAACTCTTTCCCGATTTGCAGGGGGTTGTGAGCCGGTCGCCGCAGCTCGACTCCGATTTTTATGCGCCCTTTCTTTCGGCCGGACTGGTTCTTACCCCTCAGACACACGCTCTCATGCAAAGCAGCCATTTTATGATCGTGGCCTGTGGCTTCGGGTACGGCCACGCTTGAGGCCGCTCTGTACGGAAATCCGTTTGTGGTAGCCTACAAAATTTCGGAATTATCCTACCTGTTGGGAAAACTCTTGGTTTCTGTGGATCACATCGGCCTGGTCAATATTGTAGCCGGAAGACGCATTGTTCCGGAATTTATTCAACGCGATTTCAAAAGCGCCGTCATGGTTCCGGTGATTAAGAAAATTCTGACCGACGCCCAGGAGTACCGCCGCATTCAAACCGATCTTTCCCGCATTCGCGAGAAACTGGGAGCGCCCGGGGCTTCTGTCCGTGTGGCCGAACTGGCGTTAAGCATGGTGGATCAGCGATGAAGAGCAAAAAATCTGTTTCATTTTCAAAACGCATTCAGGTGTACCTGGCCTCCTTTTTGGGATGGGCCGTTTTCCTGGGATTGGGGTCTACCCTGCGATTTCACACCCGGGGCTGGGAGCATGTCCGGCGGCTGAGACGTGCCGGGGGAAATTTTCTGATCGCCGTCTGGCACGGGCGTATCTTTTTGCCGGTTTACGTGCACCGGTCCCAGGGAATTACCGTGCTGGTCAGTCAGCATTGGGATGGGGAAATGATTGCCCGTACGATCAAAATGCTGGGGTACAAAACCGTCCGCGGGTCCAGCACACGCGGGGGGCGGAAGGCCTTTCAGGAGATGGTCTCCATCTTAAAAAGGGGCGGCAGTGCTGCCAACATCCCCGACGGGCCGACGGGCCCGGCTCACCGGATGAAACCGGGCACAGCCTTTCTGGCGCAAAGAAGCGGCGTTCCGATTTTGCCCATGTCGTTTGCCGCATCGTCCGGGAAAAAATTCCGAAGCTGGGACCGCTTCCTTCTGCCCCGCCCGTTTTCAAAGGTGGTTGTGACGTACGGAGAGCCGATTTACATCCCGTCTCACTGGACGTCCAAACAGGTGCTGGCGTTCATTCCGGAAATTGAAAGACGACTAACTCAGGTAGAAAAACAGGCTGATGAATTTTTCCAGACTTAAGGGGCTTTTGCCTCTGCTCATTCCGCTGTCCTGGCTGTATGAGGGAATCATCCGTTTGCGGAACCGGTTGTACGATTGGGGCATTTTCACCGTCCACTGGGTGCCTGCTCCCGTTGTGAGTGTCGGCAATGTGACCGTGGGAGGCACGGGTAAAACGCCCATTGTGATTTTGCTGGGCCAAATGTACAGGGCGCGCGGGAAGCGAGTGGGGATTCTCACCCGGGGTTACGGACGGGTGTCCAAAGAAAGCGTTCTGGTTTTTGAAGGGGAATCGGAGGTAACCCCTGAAAAAATAGGCGATGAACCCTATCTGATCTTCCAAAACCTAAAGGGCGTCCCCATTGTTGTCGATAAAAATAGATGGAGGGGTGGATTGGCTCTTTGGCGAAAAGAGCCGGTGGACGTGTTTCTGCTGGACGATGGATTCCAGTACCGGGCTCTTTCCAAACAGGTTGAGATTGCGGTACTGGACGCGGCCCGGCCGTTTGGGAATGGCCGGGTTTTCCCGGCGGGCTGGCTGCGCGAGCCGGTGAGTGCGTTGA
>JAADHR010000144.1:4899-12971 GCA_013151735.1 Calditrichota bacterium
GGCGGGAGATTTGGGGGAAGTGCTCCGTCGTTTGCGGAAAATAACGCGTGTGCCGGTTATTCAAAGCATTCACAAACCTGAAGGGTTTCTGCGGATTGATCGATCCGTTCAAAAACCTTCGGATTTTTTTGCAGACAAGCCTGTGGCTGCATTCAGCGCCATTGGCAACCCGGACTCTTTTCGGAATACACTCAAAAAATTGGGTGTAGATCTCAGATATTTTAAGTCGTTTCCCGATCACCATCGATTTAGGGAACGGGACATTGCGCTCATCCGGCAGGAGGCAAAAAACAGGGGAGCGGACGCTATTTTATGTACGGAAAAGGATGCGGTCAAATTGGAAAAGATGGCTCCCGATTTTTGGTTTTTGAAGATCACCATTCAAATTGTCCGCGGGGAAGAAAATCTGCTTGATTTGTTACCGAATTTACAATAAATTTGTAAAGAAAATGAGACAATTTCCTACGTTTTAGTGATTTGAGAAGACGTTCCTTTTTTAATCGCCGGGTTATTTCTTCCGAAAAAACCAAATCGGAGGGGTTTAAGGTGCCCAAATACAACCGATTCAATCGAAAATGATGGAAAGGGGATTTTTTGATGGCTAAGGATTACCAGGTTTTAATTGTTGATGACGATGTCAATATCCGCAAGATGATCGAAATAAATCTAAAAAAAGATAAAATGTACGACATCATTTCTGCGGCCAACGGAGAATCCTGCTTAAAAATCATGCACGAGACCATCCCTGACCTTGTTTTGTTGGACATCCAGATGCCGGGTATTGATGGAATTGAAACGCTTCGCCGGATCAAACAGGAAAATCCCAAAATTCCGGTGGTGATGATGTCGGCACACGGAACGATCGAAACGGCGGTTAAGTCCATGCAGTTGGGCGCTTTCGATTTTATCACGAAGCCCTTTTCGGGCGATCGGCTTCGCCTGACGGTCAAAAATGCCATTGAAAACAGCAGCCTGAAGGCTGAGGTAGACCGTTTGCGTCAGGAACTGCAGGAGCGCTACCAGTTCAAAAATATTATCGGTGAGAGCGGTCCGATGCAGGAGGTTTTTAAGGCGATTAAGAAAGTGACCGACAGCAACGTGACCGTCTTGCTTCAGGGTGAAAGCGGTACCGGAAAGGAGTTGATTGCCCGGGCTATCCACTTTGAGAGCGAGAAGCGGAGAAATAAACCCTTTGTGGCCGTAAATTGTTCGGCTTTGCCGGAATCGCTTTTGGAGAGCGAGTTGTTTGGGCATGAGAAGGGCTCCTTTACGGGAGCCTCCGGGCGCCGCATCGGGAAATTCGAGCAGGCAGACGGCGGTACTATTTTTCTGGATGAGATCGGCGAGATGAGCCCCTCAACTCAGGTGAAGATTTTGCGGGTCCTTCAGGAGCGCGAATTTGAACGCGTGGGGGGAAATGAATTGATCCACGTGAATGTGCGGGTCATTTCGGCCACAAACAAGAATCTGGAAGAAGCCATTAAAAAGGGAGAATTCCGGGAGGATTTGTACTATCGTCTCAGCGTTTTCCCGATTGTTATTCCGCCCCTGCGCGAGAGGAAAGAAGATATTCCGCTGCTGGCCCAGTATTTTATCAGCAAATATGCCCAACGTGAAGAAAAGGATGTTCAGGAGCTTTCTTCGGATGCCCTGGAACTGCTGACGGCGTATCATTGGCCCGGGAATGTACGGGAACTGGAGAATGCCATCGAGCGGGCCGTTATTTTAGCCTCCTCCGAACAGATTTTACCCAAGGATTTGCCGGCAAACATCCGGGCGATCGGGGAGAAAAAAATGGCCGAGCCGGGAACCGGCCCCTTGAACAACTGGATCGAAAAACTGGAAGAGGAGGCCCTGCGAAAGGCCCTGCTCGAAAGTGAGGGCAATGTTTCGCTGACCGCCAGAAAACTGGGTATCGGCCGGGCCACCATTTATCGGAAGGCCAAAAAATACGGACTGCCCATTGTCCGCTGATTGTCTGTTAATCGAGACAGGTGACTGGGGTTTTTTATCTGTCTGAAGGAAGGCGGATCGGGCTCACAAGGGGAAAGGTGTCATAACCCGTTCAAGAGAAAAACCCGTTTTACAATATTGAAATTGAAAGGGTTGGAGTTGCTTTCTTCATGGATCGGACATAAATTTAAAGCAATCAATATTGGGAACATCGGGTGTCTTTTGAAATAGGGAAGGGGAAATGGCTACTTTAAAGAAGTATCATCTTCAAGACGTTCTCATAAGGCTTTTATCCAATTCGTATTCGGATCACGACCTGCTCGCATTTATTGATCTTTCTGAAAAAATTGCTGTCGGCTATCTTCGATTTCTCCAGTTTAGCGGAAAAAAGATTGCACCCTCCAACGCATTTGAATCCTCTGAACTTTCAAATGTGGCGATCGACTGTATTGCTCCGATCTTTCGCCGGAATGAGGCGTTGGAGTTTATTGAACTAAAAAGATTTTTTTCCCGCCATTTTGATCACGGCAAGGTTCCGGATGATTTGGTGTTGTTTGTTGAACTGAAACGCCTGGTCATCCAGTCGGTTAAACAGGGGCTGGCCATTCTATTCAGGGAACGGGACCCCGAAGGCGCACGGCTTCTCCGAAATATTCGAGGCGCCATTCAAAAATCCGACGACATTATCCTCTTTGAGAACCTGAGCCAGGTTTATGTATTCTCGCCGGTCAATTTGAATGACCCGGATTTGTTTCGGAAATTCGTTCGCAGAGAGGTTGACATCCACCACCCGTTGGTCCGCGAAAAGTTACGACGTGATCTGCCGCTGATCCCAATCGATGATTTGAAAAATGATTTTTTGGCAAACTATTCCCCCTATTTGCAAATACCTGCATTGATACGAAATCTTCTGAAACTGGTCAGCGAAAAAAAGACGTTTGCGAATTATTTGACGGTTGACGAAATTGTTGACGTGGTTAAAGAATTCAAACGGCGGGAGGTCTCCCTTGAGGATATTCCCGATCAAATCTTAACCGATGAAACACCGGAGAATTCGTATGAGGCCCGGCAGTTTGATCATATTATGGCCCAAATGCCTCGTCGGATTTCCGAGCTGATTAAGTGGAAATACGGCACGAACCGGAAATTCCCGCCTGAAGTGCTTTCAGCATTTCAGAAGGCCTTAATGAGTTTCTCGGAAAATTACATGAACGGCAAGAAAAAGGTGTCCCATTTTCACCTGTTGAAAACCTACCTTCCCGATCTCACTTTTCAGGACTATCGAAAAACCTATCGAAATGCCTTTGAATATCTCATAAAGAATCTTCGGCGGGAGATGAAAGAAGACGTTGTGAATATTTTATGAATTTTTCCGCAAAACAAGAGAGTGTTTCTACTTAATAAACGAATGGTTAATGCCTGCATAGCCGCTCATTTTGCTTGTAAAGAGAGTTTCCAAAAGGGTCTTTTAACATCAATTGATTGAATCATTTGAGGTTAGGATCCTGAAACTGTGGAATGAAAGCCTATCCACGAGCTAAGAGGCTGTGTAAAAATAAGGTTATTAACCTATCGTCCCTACGGGACTTTTTAACTGTTCTTTTTTATTGGCTACAAACCTATCGTCCCTACGGGACTGTATTTATTATTGTTAACTGAGGACTAATCAATCTGTGTAATGAGAGCGCTGTTAAGCGCGAAAGGTTTGTAGTAAATAGGGTGCCCCATTAACATAAGTGCCGTAGGTACGAAAGGTTAACAGATTGAAAGTGCCGGGGTTATTCAAAATTTAATACTCGACGGATTGACGGAAATTGCCTGCCCGTGGATTCCAGGGAATGATATGATCTGCGGTATTTTTACACAGGCTCTTAAGGTGTGTCACTATTCGGTTCAGAGTAACACCAATTGGTGGTTACTGAAGTTACAGAAGCAGCTATTTTTGCGCCGTTTATCATCGGCAGGTAGCGTTTCCCCAATCAGGGGTTAATCGGCCTGGTAACATGCAAGTTTGGTGAAACCGTAAACTTAAACAAATCCAAAGAAACAAAAGAATCCCATGTTTAAAAACAGATTATCCGCAAAGAAATCTTGTCCCCGGGAAAGCGATCTGGAATTGTATCTATTGAAGGTAAATTACGGTTTACCCTTTTCAAAAAAAATTCAATCGCATGTAAAATCGTGCATGATATGCCAGGATCGGCTGCGTCAGTTACGGGGATTTTACAGGCTGTTCGACCAGGAAATTTCCCGTCCAATTCCTCGGGAAGTCTATTTGCTGGCCAAAGCCCTGAAAGATTTTTGAGCCGCCGCGCTTTCCTTCATCCGACTCCGGCACGTTCAACATACCGGCCCCCCTATTTCCAGGTTCCAAAGCCCCTCCCAAAAAAACTTGATTTTTGCAACAGGTCTTGCTAATTTAAATAGTTATTTAACCATAATCTACAAGAATGTCGTTTAAAGAACGGCTGTTAGGTTGAGCGGCGATGCTGAAAATGCGCTGCGGCGTGCCATCTTCTGTTTTTACGGAATGAAGATCAATCATTGATGAAAAAGTGGGTTAACATTTTTTGGGTGATTTTGATTTCACTGATGTGGATTCCCTCATCATTTGCCGGCAACTGGCAAAGTGTGCGGATTAAAAATTATCGGATTATTTATCACCCGTACCAGAAAAAACTGGCTGAAGAAGTTGCCGACGTCATTCTGAAAACAGAACCCAAATACAAATCGGTTTTTGGAGAAGTGCCCCGGGACACCATCCGGGTTATATTGGCGGACCGTCGCTCGGAATTCGACAAGTTAACAAAGAACACCATTCCCGAATGGAGCCGGGGGGTCACCCGCCCGGACATTCATTTGATTATTTTGTTAACCGATCAGATTAAGGGGGATGAATTTTTTTCAGTGGTTCGGCATGAGCTGGTTCATGCCTGGATGGGGTCTCTTTATCCGGGCATCCAGACGCCCCGCTGGTTTGATGAAGGGATGGCGGTTTTGCTCTCGGGCGAACGCGTGTCGGACAACACAACCATCATTTCGCGGGCGGTTTTAACCGGATCGCTTTTCTCTCTGGATGATGTCAGTCAGGTGTTGAAATTTGGGCGCACCAAAGCGCGGCTTGCCTACGCTGAAAGCTACACCGCGATGCGATTTTTTGTGGAATACTTTGGCTGGAAAAAATTCCCCATCCTTTTCACAACGCTCAAACAAACAAAATCTTTTGAACGTGCGCTGACAGCCGCCACGGGACTGAGCCTCTATGAATTTGAGGATACGTTCCTTGACTATGCGAAAAAAAACTACAAATGGCAGTTTTTATTTGATGTCGATCTCTACCTCTGGCTGGCGCTCCCTGTTTTTGTGGCCGTTTCGTTTTGGTGGATCAGGCGCCGAAACCGGATGCGGATGGAGGCCTGGGATGAACCGTCGGAGGTAAGCCGTGAGTAACTCAAAACAGCTCCGAAATGTCCTTGAGTTTTTGGGGTTGAAATTCATCTGGTTGACAACCCAAATTCTGCCTTATTGGCTGGCCGTTCGGCTCTCGCGGGTCTTGAGTTTTTTGGCGTTTTCCATTTTCCGCGTGCGGCGCGACGTCACCCTTCAAAATCTTCAACGCGCCTTTCCTGAAAAATCCGCCAGGGCCTGTACGCAGCTGGCCAAAAAGGTTTACGATCATTTTGGCCGCGTGGCCATGGATTTTTTGTATCTGTCGCGTCTGATCCCGAAAAAAATTATGCAGTTGGTGGTTTTTGAAAATGAGACCGTTCTGCGGGACGCGCTCAAACAGGGGAAGGGCGTGGTCCTCAACGGCGGGCATCTTGGAAATTGGGAATTTATGGCGGCAATTGTTCCGTTGAAAGGGTATCCGACTTCTATTATTGTGGGTACTCAGCGTAACAGTCTTGCCGATGAGTGGATTAATTCCAACCGGCTTCTGGCCGGTTCAAAAATTATTCATGTGGGAGGGGCCGTGCGAAAATCTCTGAAGGCCCTCGGGCAGGGAGAATGCGTCGCGTTGCTGTCCGATCAGGATGCCGGAAAGGACGGGCAATTTGTGCCGTTTTTCGGCCGGAAGGCGTCTGCACCTGTGGGGGCTGCCCTGCTTGCTTTGAAATCCGGTGCTCCGATGATTTATTCCCAAACCGTGTGGAAGAATGGCCGTTATGTGGTCGAATTTAAGGAGATTCCAACCCGCGATCTGGACGGCCCGACCCCGGAAAATTTGTGGGAACTTACCCGCCGGTTTACGGAAACACTGGAAGAGAATATTCGAAAATACCCGGATCAATGGTTCTGGATGCATCGTCGGTGGAAAACACGACCTCCCGGTGAGAGTGAGAGGGTCTCCCGATGACTTACCGCGTGCTCATCATTCAAACGGCCTATTTGGGCGATGTGGTCCTGTCTCTTCCGCTTGTTGATGAACTTCGGCGTAATCTTACCGAATTCGAGTTGGACTATCTGGCCATTCCCTCAGTGATGAATGTTCTGGAGAATTACCCGGGAATCAGCCGTGTTATTCCGTATGATAAGCGAGACACTGAGCGCGGGTTTCAGGCATTTGTTCAAAAGGTGCGTTTTCTGAAAGATCAACAGTACGATCTGGCTTTACTGCCGCATCGGTCGTGGCGCAGTGCCAGTCTCGCCAAATGGGCAGCCATTCCCGTGCGAATAGGCTTTAATCGAAGTTGGGCCTCTTTTCTGTACACGCATGTTATTCCGTACGACGAGACGGTACACGAGGTAAACCGAAATCTTTCTCTCCTGCAGCCCCTTGGGGTTTTACCCAAAAAGAAAACCGGCCTTCAGTTGGCGATTGCACCCGAAGATATTGAACGGGTGGATGCCATCTGGCAGGAGTCCCGTCTTGAACAGGGCCGCCCCTGTGTGGCGCTTGCACCGGGATCGGTCTGGGCCACCAAACGCTGGCTGCCCGACCGGTTTGCCCAATTGATTCGGGAGCTGACGGCCGAGGGGATTCAGGTTGTTCTGATCGGCGGGCCGGCTGATGCCCCTCTGGGCCGGGAGCTTGAAAAATCGGCTTCGAAGAATATTGCCAATTTTATCGGGAAATTGACTCCCCGTGAATCGGCCGAAGCGATTCGAAGATGTGCGGTTCTGGTTTCGAACGACAGCGCGCCCGTTCATCTGGCATCTGCGGTGGGAACAAAAGTAGTGGAAATTTTCGGCCCCACGATTCCCGAATTTGGGTTTACGCCATTTGGTGTTTCTCATCGAATACTGGAAAAGAAACTTGATTGCCGACCCTGCGGCGACCATGGCGGGAATAAATGCCCGTTAAATACGTTTGCGTGTATGAAATCTATTTCTGTTGCAGAGGTTTACCATGCGGTGAAGGAGCTTCTGGATGAAACATAACACGGAGAAAATCCTTCATCTGCATGCAGAGAATCTCCCGGAAGTGGTTGAAAAATCCGCTGAGGTTTTGCGGAGAGGCGGTGTGCTGGTTTATCCAACCGATACGGTTTACGGTCTGGGCGGAGATCCCTTTCAACCGGCAGTTGTGGAACGGATTTACACAATTAAAGGAAGAGATTTTCAGAAACCGATTCACGTGCTGATCGGTTCTTTGGAGCTGTTAGATCAACTCGTGGACCATGTGCCGGGTGTGGCTCAAAGGCTGATGGATGCCTTCTGGCCGGGGCCCCTGACGCTTATTTTTAAGGCGAAGCCGGCTGTGCAGGGACGCTTTCTGGGCCCCAATCATAGCATTGGCATCCGCCTGCCGGACCACGCGTTTTGCCGGCGGTTGAGTGCGGCCCTTGAAAGGCCGATTCTTTCGACCAGTGCGAATTTAAGCGGCGGGGAGAATCCCCTGTCCCTAAAGGATATTCCGCCGGAAATCCGGCAGGCAGTGGATGTGCTTGTTGATTCGGGGCGGACCCGGCAGCCTGCACCATCTACGATCGTGAATGTTTCGAGTCAACACATGCAACTCATTCGAGAAGGGGCCATTTCGTGGAAACGCATCGAGGCCATTAGTGGAGAGATAAAAAGCCAATGAGAAATAGATTTACAGTTTTGTTTGTATGTACCGGAAACAGTTGTCGAAGTCCTATGGCCGAGGGAATTTTTCGGACGAAAATTCCGGCCGC
>JAADHR010000144.1:13074-21886 GCA_013151735.1 Calditrichota bacterium
ATTTCGGCTCATCGAAGTCAGGCCCTCCGCAAACACCATTTGGCCCAATCCGATATTGTGTTTGTCATGGAAAAAGAGCATCTGAAATTCATTCACGAGCTTTTCCCAAATTATCAGGAAAATGTGTACCTTCTGAAAGCATTTGACCGGGATAAAAAAGATCGCAGAAAAAATGAAATTCCCGATCCGATCGGCAAAAGCAAACGGTTTTACCAGAAGATTTTTCAGGAGCTGGAGAAGGAAATAGATCGGATTTTACCCCGAATTATTCAATTGGCAGATGCAAAGCTCCAGCGGGATCACAACAGTCTGGATTTTTCGTGAGGCAGGTTCATCTAAAATCGAATGCGAAAATTCTGTTGATTCGAACCGACCGTCTGGGAGATGTGATTCTTTCAACACCTGTGGCCACGGCCATTAAACAGGTGCTGCCGGATTCAAGAATTGCCTTTTTGTCCCGGAATTACACCCGGGACTTGCTTGAACAGCATCCGGATATTGATGACGTGCTTGTGGAAGACGAAATGAAACATGAAAAAGGGGCCATCGACATCCTGCGGCGGAAGAAATTTGATGTCTGCATCGCGCTGCATCCCGATGCACGATGGGCCTGGCGAACCTACCGGGCGGGGATCCCCGTACGCATCGGCACAGCTTATCGGGCGTTTTCTGTTTTTTACAACTATCGGGTTTTCGAACATCGAAAACACACGAATCAGCACGAGGTTGAACACAATCTTAATTTGTTAAAGCCTTTGGGGATTTCCCCGGAGACGGTTCTTTTTCGGTTTAATGTGCCGGAGTCTGTTCAGAAAAAAACACGTTTGCTTTTGGAGCAGAAGGGGTGGAATCCGAACCAACCGCTGATTGTTCTCCATCCGGGCAGCGGAGGGTCTGCCGTGGATTGGCCGGCCGCTTCTTTCGGGCAATTGGCAAAAGTTCTTCGCGGGCGAAATCTGGCCGTTGCGGTTACAGGAGTGGCTGCCGAAAAAGAGTTAATCGACCGGGTGGTTCGCACCGCTCAAACGGAGCTCTTGCGTTTTGACGATGAACTGAATTTACTGGAGCTGGCCGCGCTTTTAAAACAGGCGTCCGTGGTTGTGGCCAACAGTACCGGCCCGCTGCACCTGGCGGTGGCCATGGGAACCGAAGTTGTGGGATTGTATTGTCCGGTACCGCCCTGCCATCCGCAGCGTTGGGGGCCGTATGGCCGCTCGGATTCAGTCCTGGTGCCGCAGCACGTATCTTGTAAAACATGCGATTCGAAACGGTGCGCCCAGACCCGCTGCATGGAACAAATCACCGTGAAAATGGTTTTGGAGAAAGTACTGGAAAAGCTGCAGAACGGAATTTAAAATAGCATTCATCCAAATGACAAGAAGGTTTTTAGCTTTGACTGACAAACAACCCGTTCGTTTAAAAACGACACAGATTTTTCACTGGCTTGTTTTTCTGGGGATTTTATCGGGCCTTTTCCGGGCGGTACCCTCGTTTTCGCAGGGAAAATCGGTTTCGGAACATCCTGCCCAAAAGGTTGTCGCAGATTCTTCGGACTCTTCGACAACGGGAAATTTTTTCTGGAGGAAACTTCCGAACCGGGCATTTGGTGTGGGGGAAAAGCTGGTTTTTGTGATTCGATGGGGGCCCATTCACGCGGGCGAGGCGGTCATGGAAATCCCGGAAATTGTGACCATTCACGGGCGCAAAGCCTATCGGATCGTTTCACGGGCGGCAACCAACCGAACATTTTCCACGTTTTTTAAGGTCCGCGACCGTGTAGAATCGCTGATGGATGTAGAGGGGCTGTTCAGCTGGCATTTTGAAAAGCACCTCAGGGAAGGGAAATTCAAGGCGGATATTGAGGAAGTTTTTGACCAGCGGCATCATTTTGTAGTCAGCCGGGGCGACACCATTCCCGTTACACCCTATGTGCAGGATGTCCTTTCGGCTCTCTATTTTGTGCGAACGCAGCCCCTGGTTGTGGGGAAGCCGATTCTGGTAGACAACTACGCCGATCACAAGGTGTATCCTCTGGAGGTCCGGGTTCTTAAAAAAGAGCGAATCAAGGTAAAGGCCGGACGATTCGATTGCGTGGTGATTCGCCCGATTTTGCGAAGCACGGGTATTTTTCAACAAAAAGGGGAGTTGACCGTCTGGTTAACGGATGATCAAACGCACACGCCGGTTCTTATGAAAAGTAAAGGTAAAGTCGTGGTGGGGTCTTTTGTGGCGGAGCTTAAAAAATACACGCTGGGGTCTGTTGAATAACTGGAGGAAAAATGTCGCGTTACGATGAAATTGATATCGGGCACGTAAAACCTATCTCAATAAAAAGCAGAAAAAACAAGGTCAACGTGGAGGAGTTCGCCAGTCCCTACCGGACGGGAATGAGCTTCCGGGATTTTTGGCATTCACTGCCCAATATCCTGGTCGGGGAAGAACTGCGCGAATTTGTAGGGCACGTGGTGGAGGGCTACCGTAAAAAGAAGCCCCTGATCTGGATGATGGGTGCCCACGTGATCAAGTGCGGATTGAGTCCCGTTATCATTGATTTGATGGAACGGGGCATTATTTCTGCGGTCAGTATGAATGGCGCCGGCCCCATCCACGACACGGAATTGGCCTACTGGGGGCAGACCTCTGAGGATGTGGCAACCAATCTTCAGAATGGCACATTTGGCATGTCCGGGGAAACGGCTGAAAAAATCAACGGAACTGTTGCCGCGGCCGTTAAAGACAAGTTGGGATATGGCGAGGCCCTGGGCAAACGTATTTTTGAAGAGAAACCGCCCTTCTGGCAATTGAGCATTCTGGGAAATGCGTACCGTTTGGGTGTTCCCGTAACCGTACATGTTGGGGTTGGAACCGATATCGTTCACCAGCACCCCAACGCAAAGGGCTCGGCCATCGGGGAACTGAGCTTGAGAGATTTCCGGATTCTGGCCCGTGTGATTTCAAAACTGGGACACGGCGGTGTGGTGGTTTTGGCAGGGTCGACGGTTATTTTACCGGAGGTTTTTTTGAAGGCGTTGACGGTTGCCCGCAACATCGGCTACGATGTGAAGGAGTTTTTTACGGCCAATTTTGACATGTTCCGGCACTATCGCCCCAGTGTGAATGTGGTTCAGCGCCCCACGCTGGATGCAGGAAAGGGCTACCAGTTTATCGGGCATCACGAAATTATGATTCCCCTTTTGGCTGCGGCCATTTTGGAGGAATTGGAATAAAACGATCTTAAATTCAAAAAAATTTTGGGAGATTAAAAATGCGTGTTGGAATTATTGGCTTACCGCTTTCCGGGAAAACCACCCTGTTTAATGCCCTGACTCAGTCAAAAGTGGATGTGGGGTCATGGTCAGGGGGAAAACGGGAAGCGCACATCGGAATTGTAAAAGTTCCGGACAAGCGGCTGGATTTTTTGCACACCCATTTCCCCTCTGCTAAAAAAATTCCGGCAACCATCGAATATGTGGATTTGGCGGGGTTCGAAAAGGGGATCAGTGAATCGGCCAAAGTGCTGTCCGAATTGCTGAATGATCTGAAAAATGTCGATGCCCTTGTGGTGGTCATTCGTGCCTTTGAGAACGAATCCGTTCCGCACCCGGACAACACCGTCGATCCCGCCCGTGACCTGCAAACGCTGGAAGCCGAATTTATTCTTTCCGACATGGCCATTCTGGAAAATCGAATTTCGCGTCTGGAAAATCAGCTTCGTAAGAAAAAAGATGAACACGATCAGAGAGAGCTGGCACTCTTAAAGCGCTGTCTGGCGGAACTGGAAGAAGAACATCCGCTTCGCAGTCTGGATTTTTCCCCGGATGAGGAAAAGATCCTTCGCGGGTACCAATTTCTGACGGAGAAACCTCAGATTGTAATGTTTAATATCAATGAAGCCGATATAGGAAACGAGGAACAGATTTTGCAATCTTTTTCTCAATTAAAGGATCAGCCCAAAACACATGCTCTGGCCCTTTCTGCCGAAATCGAAATGGAGATTTCCCAGCTTGACCCGGAGGATGCCGCTCTGTTTCGGCAGGATTTGGGAATTCAGGAATCGGCGCTGGAAAAACTGATCCGAACCACGTATCACCTGTTGGGGCTAATTTCTTTTTTTACAATTGGTGACGACGAGGTTCGTGCCTGGACTATTCGGCAGCAGACCCGCGCGCCTCAGGCAGCCGGTGCCGTTCACTCCGATATGGAGAGGGGATTTATCCGGGCGGAAGTGGTTTCTTACGACGATTACGTGGCTCACGGATCGCTGGCCAAATGCAAGGAAGCCGGGGTTTTTCGCTTGGAGGGCAAGGAGTACATTGTCAGAGATGGAGACATTATTTCATTTCGATTCAATGTTTGATTCGGGGGATTCATAAATTGGAGCTGCAAAGAGACGAAATCACCAAGGTGACTCGATGTAAATGAAGCCGTTGTGAACCTTTTGTGTTGTCAAGTTCAGGTAGTTGATCGATCTTCAGTGTGAAGGATACGCATGTTAAAATCGAAAAAATTTCAAATTACTCTGGGACTTCTTCTCAGTGCGTTTTTTCTCTGGCTGGCCTTTAGAAAGGTCAGCCTCCCCGAAATGGCAGAAGCCTTTCGCACAGCCGATTACTGGTATTTTATTCCGGCTTCCATTTTTATGTT
Source organism: Calditrichota bacterium (assembly GCA_013151735.1). Taxonomy (NCBI): domain Bacteria; kingdom Pseudomonadati; phylum Calditrichota; species Calditrichota bacterium. The sequence continues at coordinate 17,719 of JAADHR010000144.1, forward strand.
TTTTAGCCTGTGGTTTCGTGCCTTTCGATGGAAATACTTTTTCAAAAGCATTAAACCCATTTCCATGAACAACCTCTTTGCGTCCATGATGGTAGGCTACATGGCGAATAACATTTTTCCGATGCGCCTGGGTGAATTTCTGCGGGCCTATTCCATCGGGCGAACGGCTCATGTCTCTAAAGTGTCTTCATTTGCTACCATTATTGTGGAACGCATTATCGATCTGCTGACTCTTCTTTTTTTGCTGGGAATCACATTTTTGTTCCAGCCCTTTCCTCAATGGATTCGTGACAGTGGTTACCTGATTTTTGCCATCACGTTTGCGGCCATTTTATTTATGGGGTTTCTGGTGTACAAAACCGAAGCTACACTGGGGCTCCTCAAAAAACTGCTTTCGCCTTTTTCAGAGAAATTGACGTCCAAGATTCTGGATTCCATTGAAAGCCTGATTGGCGGATTCGGAGTGCTTCGCACGCCGCGGTACTATTTCATCGTGATGGTGTTGTCCCTTCTGATCTGGGCCTGTTATGTAGGAATTGTCCAGATGATTATTATGTCTTTTGGTCTGGACACCACGTATCACCTGCCGCTTCTGGCCAGTGTGGTGGTTCTGATTATGACGGGAATCGGGGTCACCATTCCGTCGTCTCCCGGCTACGTGGGAACCTACCATTACCTGGCCATGCAGGGACTGGCGCTGTACGGGGTGCCGGGCAGCGAGGCCCTCAGTGTGGCCGTTGTTCTTCATCTGTTTAACTTCATCCCTTCAACCCTGGTGGGACTGTATTATTTCGGGCGCGAAAACCTCAAGCTTTCCGATGCCCTGCAGGAAAAGAAATTGGTCGAGACCGTCCGATAGCCCCCTTCCGAGATTGTGGTCTTGATTCCATTTGAATTTTGTCTTATATTTAAACACACCTTTTGACCAGGGAACCACAACACAAATGGATGATTTTTCCGTCTCGAAAATAATTGAGGGGCTGAACCCGGAACAGCAGGCGGCCGTCACGTTCGGCGAGGGACCGCTATTGGTGGTGGCAGGAGCCGGAACCGGGAAAACCCGCGTCATTACACACCGAATTGCCTATTTAATTGCGTCCAAACGGGCCCGGCCCGAAGAAATTTTAGCCCTTACCTTTACGGATAAGGCAGCCGCCGAAATGCAGGCCCGCGTGGACGAATTGGTCCCTTACGGTTACGCCACGGTTGCCATCAGTACGTTTCACGCCTTTGGAGACCGCATTCTGCGGGAATACGCTTTGGAAATGGGACTGACCTCCGATTTAAAAGTGTTGTCGCGTCCCGAACAGGTCCTCTTTTTTCGGGATCACATTTTTGACTTTCCTTTAAATTATTTCCGCCCCCTGGGGGATCCCACCAAATTTGTCGACGCCATGATTACACTTTTCAGTCGGGCGAAGGATGAAGATGTGTCTCCCGAAGACTACCTTCAATTTGCCCGAAAATTGGAGGAGAATGCCCGAGCCCATCCCGACGATGAGGCCCTGCAGAGCGAAGCGGTCAAACAAAAAGAATTGGCGGAGTGCTACAAATATTACCAGGACCAGCTGACCCGGGAGGGAAAAATAGATTTTGGAGATCAGGTTTCCCTTGTCCTGTCTCTTTTCCGAAACCGGCCGGCCGTTCTGGGTCAGGTTCAATCGCAATTTAAGTACATTCTCGTGGATGAGTTCCAGGACACAAATTATGCCCAATTTCAGCTTCTGAGGCAATTGGCCAAAAACCGCCCGAATATCACCGTTGTGGGCGACGATGATCAATCGATCTACAAGTTTCGGGGGGCAGCCATCAGCAATATTCTGAATTTTACGGATGCCTTTCCCACGGCCCAACAAATTGTCCTGACACGAAATTATCGGTCGACCCAGGCGATTCTGGATGCGGCCTACGCGTGGATCGTACACAACAACCCCGACCGGCTGGAGGTAAAAAGCGCCATTAACAAGCAGCTTGTGGCCGAAACCCGAAGGGATTTGCCTCCGGTTGTCCGGCACCTGCATTTTGACCGTCTTTCCTCTGAGGCCGATGCCGTGGCCGAAATCATTCAGGAGCAGGTGGAACAGGGGAAACGGCGCTATTCCGATTTTGCCATTCTGGTTCGGGCCAACAACGATGCCGATCCCTTTTTAACCTCTTTGCGAATGGCGGGCATTCCGGCCCAATTTTCCGGGAGCCGCGGGCTTTACAAGCAGCACGAAATCCAATTGCTGCTGGCATTTTTGCGTGTTCTTTACGATTTTGCCGATTCCAAGAGTCTCTCGCTTCTGGCAGAATCGGAGATTTACCAGATGCCCGTTCAGGATCAAAAGCGCTGCTACCATGTGGCCAGCCGAAACAACCGCTCCCTTTTCGATGTGTTTCAGCATTACAAGCAGTATCCTGAGCTGGAAGCCCTCTCCGTGGAGGGCCGGGCGACCCTTGAAAAAATGGTCACGGATATTAATGCGTACTTAAAAATGGCGCGCGAAAATTCGACGGGTGTGGTGCTCTACGAATTTCTAACCCAGAGCGGATATTTAAAGCGCCTGACGCAGCAGAGCTCCCTTGAAAGCGATTTGAAAATCCAGAATATTGCCAAATTTTTTGAAATTGTAAAAAGTTTCGGAGATGTTGCACAAGTCGATCGGGTCTCGTATTTTGTGGAATACCTGGATTTGCTCATCGAAGCCGGTGACGATCCGGCGACGGCGGATGTGGATCTGGAGGCCGATGCCGTTCATGTCCTGACAGTTCACAAGGCCAAGGGGCTGGAGTTTCCGGTGGTGTTCCTGGTGAGCCTGGTGGAACAAAAATTCCCGCACCGAAACCGCAGGGAGCCGATCCCGCTGCCGGAGGCGCTGGTCAAAGAGATTCTGCCCTCCGGGGATTTTCATCTTCAGGAAGAAAGACGACTGTTTTATGTGGGAATGACGCGGGCCCAGGAGGAATTGTATCTCACATCCGCACGGGATTACGGGGGAAAGCGGCTCCGAAAAGTCAGCCAATTTGTAGCCGAGGCCCTGGATCGCCCCATTCAAAATGATGTCTACACCCGGACCTCCGCCGAAGAAGCCATTCAGCGGTTTGCGCCATCGCCGGACGGCCTTCGGGCCGAATTGGACCCCATTCCCGACGACCAGCTTTTAACGCTCAGTTTTTATCAAATAGACGACTACCTGACCTGTCCCCTGAAATACAAGTATGTGCACATTTTACGCGTACCCATTGCGCCGCATCACACGGTTATTTACGGCAGCGCCCTTCACCAGGCCATTAGCGAATATTACCGGCGAAAGATTAAGGGATTCCCGGTCGATTTTTCCGTTCTGGAAAATGCCTTCCGCGAGTCCTGGTCCAGTGAGGGATTTTTCTCGAGAGAACACGAAGAGCAGCGGTTTGAAGCCGGGCTGCAGGCCTTGAAGCGCTTTTTCGAAAAAGAAGAAGCCTCCGGAGAAATTCCGCTGTACGTAGAAAAGGAATTCAGCTTTAATCTGGGAAACAATCACATTGTAGGGCGCTGGGACCGGGTGGACAAACGCTCCTCCGGAATCGTGATTGTCGATTTTAAATCGTCCGACATTCGTGAACAAAAGAAAGCGGATGACCGGGCGAAGAAGAGTCTGCAATTGGCCATTTACGTTCTGGCTTACGAAAGTATGTTTCGGGAACGCCCTGTTCGTGTGGAACTCCGCTTTCTGGAATCGGGACTGACCGGATCCGTGGATGTGGAAAAAATGAAAATGGACAAATTCCTGGACGATATTCAAACGGCTGCTCATGGAATTCGTCAGAGAGATTTTGAGGCCCGGCCGGACTATATGAGCTGCCGCTACTGCTCGTTTAATTCCATTTGCCCCAGCGTGCAGAGTTAAACCCGGACTCGGAAAATTGTTTAAAATTATGTGTCGTTGGGAGGAGGCTGCAAACTGGCAGGCAACAAAGCAATCTTTGATTGGATTTAGTATGAAGTTATACACTATTAAAAATCCGCATATTCCGTGAGGAAGAGAAAGCCTATTCCAGCATTGAATGACCGCAAATGCTGAAAGAGTCCTTTACTGAAAACAAAGCGTTACTTGCCAAACTTCAAGAAGAAATTGGATTGAAATGAGTAAACCCGCAAGACAGGATTACAGTAAATTACTAAACAACATCGGAGAACTACTCG
>JAADHR010000145.1 GCA_013151735.1 Calditrichota bacterium
AAGACTTTCATTTTTATAATTCCTTACGAAACAAAATGCTAAAACAGTTGTCATTAAAGAATTCAACTACGCATCTGTTTTGGCACATCACTTGAAGCGAAACATTGAAAACCGCCGCGGAGTAATCTGGCAAAATGAATTCGAGAGGAGGAAGAAAGATGAGTCTCATAAAAGAATTTAAGGCGTTTGCCCTCAAAGGAAACGTCATTGACATGGCCGTTGGAATTGTCATTGGGGTGGCTTTTGGGAAAATCGTCGCTTCCCTGGTGGCTGACGTAATTATGCCGCCAATCGGGGTTCTGTTAGGCGGGGTGGATTTTTCCAGTCTGAGTCTGGTGGTTAAACAGGCCGTTGGAAATACACCGGCTGTGATGATAAATTACGGTAAATTTCTTAATACAATCATTGAATTTCTAATCATCGCTTTCTCGATTTTTCTTGTTGTGAAAGGAATCAACACCATCAAAAAGAAAGAAGAAGCGGCTCCTAAAGCTGCACCGGCTCCTCCCAAACAAGAGATTCTTCTGGAGGAAATCCGGGATTTGCTGAAACAAAACCGCTAATTTTTTAAAAACACGCTTATTTAAACACTCAAAAAAGGAGAACAAAATGGCAAACTACAAAATCGATCATGTGGAAGGAATTGGACCGGCCTTCGCTGACAAATTACGCGGCATTGGAATCAAAAGCGTTGCTGCTCTTTTGGCAAAAGGCGCGACCCCCAAGGGACGCAAAGAAATAGTCGAAAAAACGGGCATCAGTGATTCCCTGGTTTTGAAGTGGGTGAATATGGCCGATTTGTACCGGGTAGCAGGCGTGGGCAGTGAATATGCGGAATTATTGGAAGCGGCCGGAGTGGACACGGTTAAAGAACTTCGCAATCGTAACGCAGAAAACCTGTGGACAAAAATGCAGGACGTCAACGCCTCAAAAAAGCTGGTTCGACAATTACCCAGTTTAAAGATGGTACAGTCCTGGGTTAGTCACGCAAAAACCTTGAATCCTGTTGTTACATACTAAATTTATCGCGGGTTAAGGGGAATACGAGGCCGGGTCAGTTTTGCCCGGCTTCTTTTTTGATAAAATTCAGGATATTCCCCAAAAAAATGCATAAAATGGATTGGCTTGAGTGTGCCAAAACCCCGGACACAACAGTCGCATTCCTAAACCAAACAGAGGATGTAACAAAATTAGGAGAATAGTAGATGAAACGATTCTTTCTTTTTAACACAGTGCTAATGCTCGCATTTCTTTCGGCGGTGAGCTTTGCTTCTGAAAAAGATCCAATAGGCTTCAAACCCACAATCGTTGGCGGGTTGAATCTTACACAAAATAGTACCAGCAATTGGACGGCCGGCGGTGAAAATGCTTACGCCTACACCTTTACCCTGAATTCTCAATTTCTCAACAACCAACCCAAATACCGCTGGAAAATTACCGGAGATTTCGCATTTGGGCAAACCAAAGTTGGTAGCCAAGATTTGCGAAATGCCGTTGATCGAATTGACATAAACGGTTTGTTGACGTATAAATACGGCCTATTTATCAATCCCTATGTTTCAGCGGGGCTTTTGACCCAATTTGCCACCGGTTACGATTATTCAAAAACACCCCCTCTGGCCAAATCCGGTTTCTTCGACCCGGCTTTCATTACAGGCGGTACAGGCCTGGGCTGGACCCTTCGCCCAAAATTTACGACGCGTTTGGGGCTTGGAATAAAGGAAACCATTACGCAGAAATATTCTCAATTCGGATATGCTGACAAGGCCTCCACACCGAATATCATTGAGAAAACAAAATTTGAAACAGGCATTCAATCTGTTACTGAGCTGGAAACAAAACTGGCCAATAACCTGCTTTATATTTCCCACCTGGGGCTTTTTTCGAGTTTCGCCAACATGACTGCCGTAGACGTTAAATGGAACAACACCTGGTCGGTGAACGTTTCGAAATTTATTTCGATTAATCTGATTGTCAATCTCCTCTACGATGAGGATATTTCGTCTAAAATACAAATTCAGGAGGCTCTTGCGATCGGGTTGACCGCTAATTTCATAAAATAGCGGTGATCGTAATCAACACAATTGCAGGCTGCACGGCGTATTTTCAATTTTATCTGCCGGTTGTAAGCAGGTAATAGATGGATTAAAATACTTTTTGGGCGGTGCAAAATCCATACTCCAAAAAACTTCCCGCCTATTGAAGAAAAGTCTTGACTTTTGTAAACTTTTTCAATAAATTTTTAAGTCAAAAGCCGAAGTGGCGGAACTGGTAGACGCGCTACGTTCAGGGCGTAGTGTCCGCACGGGCGTGGGGGTTCGAATCCCCCCTTCGGCACAATTTTCCTCCCCAAAAAACAGCTTCAGCAGCTTAAAAAACGAGGGCTAAACCTCGAAAAAATCAACAATTAATCTTCTCAAAAACCCGGCGGTTTTCGACCAGCATGGGAAAAAATTGCCCAGTTTTCCTGACCCTGTTCAGACATTTTTTTCTCCACTTCTGGTTCATTTTGGCTAATGTCTTATTTTATCACCAATTGGAAGAATTGTTTGTTACGGGTATTTTCCCATAATGAATGGCACGAGTCTTGCCGATACAAAAATAGAACGGTGATACAATTCTGGAGCAAAAAATGAACAATATACTCATTATTGATGATGAAGAGGATATTCTGGAAATCCTCTCGGATGTCATTAAGGGCTGGGGACATCTTCCCATTATTGCCAGAGATGGAAAAGACGGGCTTAGAAAATTTCAGGAAGTGCCTGTGGATTTGATTTTGAGTGATATAAAAATGCCGAATTTAGACGGCATTAGTCTTCTTGAACGGATCCGAAGCTCAGACAAACAGATTCCGGTTATTTTACTTACAGGCTACCCCTCCGTTGATTCGGCTGTGCACGCTATGAAACAGGGCGCATTTGACTATATCACCAAACCTGTGAATTTGGATGAGCTGCGCATTAAAATTGACCGCGGTCTGGAACGGGCACGAATGAATCAATCCCTGAATTTCCTGAAGAGCATTAATTGGTCCCTTCTCATTTCGATTCCCATCTGGCTTATTCTGGGGATTATCCTGGCCAAGCTTCTCCGATAATCGATAAAAGGCGGCTGATTTTTTCTGTGCTTCATTCTGAAGCCGGACCAAACGCAGTGTATTCCGGGTGCCACGATCCCCAATTACGGAATATCCAGTACGCCCGCTCCATTGATCTTGCTTTCCTTAACCAGTTGAAGAACTCGATTGGCCTCTTTTAGCGGAAAAACAGATATTTCCGTCTGAATGGGGATTTCTGCCGCGAGTTTCAATAATTCCTCCGCATCCTGACGGGTGGCATTGGCCACACTCCGGACGGTTCGTTCATAATAGAGCAGGCTATTGTAGTCGATTTCGGGGATTGGCGTCATGTAGATACCCGCCAGGGCAAGGGTTCCGCCCTTGTCCAGAACACGAAGGGCTTCCGGGACCAAACCGCCTGCGGGTGCAAAGATAATCGAACTGTCCATTTTTTCGGGTGGCGTATCCTCCGCCCGGCCGGCCCATTTGGCTCCCAAATCGAGCGCCAGTTTCTGATGCTCTTTGCTGCGCGTAAAAACATACACATCACACCCCCAATGAATCGCAATTTGAATAATCACGTGGGCAGTGGCCCCGAATCCGTACATTCCAAAATTTTGCCCGGGCTTAAGCTCGCTCAATTTGAGGGCGCGATATCCGACAACCCCTGCACAGAGCAGCGGAGCCGCCTGAAAATCCGGGAACCCTTCGGGCAAAAAATACGCAAAATCCTGATGAATCGTGTGATATTGAGCATAGCCTCCGTCCACATGGTACCCGGTAAATTTAGCCTGATCGCAAAGATTTTCCCGGCCTGACGAACAATACTTGCAGCTGCCACAGGCGGAGTACAGCCAGGGAACCCCCACGCGGTCTCCGATTTTGAATCGGGTAACGCCCTCACCTAACTGATCCACGATTCCCACGATCTGATGTCCCGGGATGAGCGGCAATTTGGGCAGAGGCAGCTCCCCTTCCACTTCGTGCAAATCGGTGTGGCAAACCCCACAGGCCTTGATTCGGATCCGAATTTCACCCCTTCCGGGCGTGGGATCCGGCACATCCACATAGTGCAATGGCTCGGTTTCAATCGGCGCGGGCGCAGAAAACTGCATCGCTTTCATTGAACTCCTCCGAATTTCTGGTGAACGGCTTTTTGATTTCTCTTAGAATTTATCTCCATCCGACGAATATTTCAAGAGAAAAACGATCCGCACGGTACCGGAAAGCGGATGCCCTCAAAAAAACCGCGAATTCAGTTAAAGGCTCCTCTGGATGCACCGGGGCATCCCCCTCTGTGTGTTCCTTACGCCTAAAAGGATTTCCACACCCGAGCCAATGAACGGCCGGGGGCATCGATGTGAATATCCAGAAAATACCCAATGGGTGTTTCACCCACCGTGTACCCGGACGCCTCCAGGCGTTCTTTGGCCTGTCTGAAGACCTCACGGACGGTTTCCGCAGACGCCTTGCTCTCTGACAGGTGGGCAAAAGAATGAAGCACCACCGTTTTGGTCTTCCATTTGCCCGCCAGCCATTTTAGGTTTTTAATAACCTTGGTTACGGTGCTCCCAATGGCTTCCGCATCCTTTTCTTCCAGGTGAATAAAACCCACGACCGCATTCCGGAACGAGCCCTCTTCATCCAGATCGGGAACATCTTCCAATCCTTTTGAGGCTGTTTTGTAAGAAAATTGATCCATATACCACAAAAGTAACTTCATGGAAAACCTCGTTTATTTTAAGATCGCCTCGGGATTTACCACGTTCTCTATTTTTTCTTCTTTAAAGAACTCCACCATTTGCCGGGCCACCTTTGTTGCCACCCGAATTTGGGCTTCAACCGTGGACGCTCCAATATGGGGGGTCATGATGACATTGGGCAAATCACGCAAGGGGCTCTCTTTGGGGGGTTCTTTTTCAAAAACATCCAGTGCGGCACCCGCCACCTGCCCCGATTGAAGCGCCCTGTACAGAGCATTTTCATCAATAATTCCCCCGCGGGCGCAATTGATAATCCGAACACCCTTCTTGCACTTCTGAAACATGTCTTCGTTAAACATGTGACGGGTACTCTCATTGAGGGGCAAATGCAGCGAAATATAATCCGATTGGGCCAGAAGCTCGTCTAACCCCACAATTTTCACATTAAACGGAACATCCGAATCGGGAGTAAATCTGGGATCGTTGGCGATCACCTTCATTCCAAATCCAATACCTCTCTTGGCAACCTCCACCCCAACCATGCCCAGACCCAGCAAACCCAGGGTTTTTCCCATGATTTCGTTTCCTTTGAGGCGTTTTTTCTCCCATTTTCCTGCCTTTGTTGACTGGTTCGCCTCAATCAGATTCCGGGCCAGCATCAGCATCATGGCGAGGGTTAATTCGGCTACGGAAACGGCATTCGCACCAGGCACATTCATTACGGCGATCCCCTTTTCTGTGGCCGCGGCCACGTCGATGTTGTCATATCCTACACCGGCACGTCCAATGAGTTTCAGCCGGTCACCGCTTTCAATGATTTCCCGCGTGACCTTCACCTTACTCCGCACCACCATGCCATCAGCCTCCTTTACAGCTTCCAGAATGTCTTCCGGAGGCATTGCGGGATTAAAAATCACCTCAAAATCAGCCGATTTAAAAATCGACAGGCATTCCTGGGGTAAATCATCCGGAATGAGAATTCTAATTTTATTATCCATTGTGTTCTCCAAAATTTTTTACCTGCGTGCCATTTTAATACCACATTTCATGTCGATGGATACAAAACACATGTTTTGCACGAAATATCCGCACACGCCACCTTTCTTTTTTCATTCCCTATTTTTTGATCATTTGTAAATAGGTCTTCTGAAGGGTTTGTACACCTTCTCCCGCTTTGGCCGGCCACCCGACTTCCAACAGGACCTCTTCCAAAATGCTAATGGCGGCCAGCATGTCCTGAACATCATAATAGCCCAAATGAGAAATGCGAAAAATCTTTCCCTTTAATTTCCCCTGTCCCCCTGCCGCAATTATTCCCTTTTCCTTCAGACGCTTGTCTATTCCTGCTTCCTGCAACGAACCGGGAATTTTAACCGCCGTAACCGCATTGGAGGGAGAATCGGCCAACAGTTCCAAGCCGAGTGCCCGAACTGCACGCCGGGTCGATTCCGCCAGAATGGCATGCCGTTTCCACACGGCTTCCACGCCTTCCTCACGAATCATTTTCAGTGCCTCCAGCAATCCCACAACGAGCGTCACCGCAGGTGTAAAGGGCGTTGTTTGTGCCTTTAAAGATTTTCGGGCCTTTCGGAGATCAAAGTAGTACCGCGGTTGTGTGCAGGCCTCTACCGCTTTCCAGGCCCTCTGGCTGGACGCAATAAAGGACAAACCGGGCGGGAGCATCAATCCCTTTTGAGATCCCGTGACAACCACATCCACGCCCCAGTCATCCATTTTAAGGGGCATGGCTCCAACCGACGTAATGCCATCCACAATAATCAGTGCTTCGCTGTTGTCGCGGATAACCTGAGCCATTTTCTCCAGATCAATAGCCACCCCGGTAGACGTTTCACTGTGTGTTAAAAGAACCGCCTTGTAGTCGGCTTTTTTCTGTAATTCCGCACGCATTTCATCCGGGGTAAACGCCTTTCCCCAGGGGACGGCAATGCGTGTGGCCCGAACCCCGTACGCGCTGCACAGCTCTCCCCAACGCTCACCAAACTTTCCCCCCTCGATTGTTAGAACCTCATCACCGGGATTCAGATGGTTGGCTACAGCGGCTTCCATGGCACCCGTGCCGGAAGCCGCCAGGATGTAGACCTCCTCTTTGGTCTGGAACAGCTCCTGCAGAATTTCAGAAGCCTCAACAAAAATTTCCGAAAACTCCTTTGTACGATGGTGAAGAATGGGTTCTGCCATTCGGTTCATCACTTTTTCCGGAACCGGTGTGGGCCCGGGTGTAAACAATCGTGTTTTCATTGGCTCCTTCCTCTCAAGTTACTCAATTTACCGAATTCATTCAATCTAATTCAAGATTATTTTTGCTTGCGGCCCAAAAAGTCGTAAAGCACCTTCCAGAGCGCGGGTTCTCCCTCCCCGGTTTTGGCAGAAAACGGAATTGCGGGCAAGACGGCCAGCTTTTCCAGATTGGCATTTATTTTTTTAAACTGTCTGGCTTGTTCGTTTCGTGACAGCTTATCAATTTTTGTCGCTATCACCCGAAATGGAATCGGTACATGCTTTAGCCAGGAGATCATCATTTCGTCCAATTCCGTCAGCCCGATGCGGCTGTCCACAATTACGATCGCCCCCCGGAGGTTTTCGGAGGCAGAGAGAAAACCCTCAATCAGTGCCTGCCAGCGGCGTTTGGCCTCTCTTGAGACCTTTGCAAAACCATAGCCTGGCAAATCAACCAGATAAAATCGTTCATCAATCAGAAAAAAATTCAGGCTTCGTGTTTTACCCGGCGTGGAACTGATTTTTGCCAGTTTTTTTTGATGAAGGATCGTGTTGATAAGAGACGATTTTCCGACATTTGACCGTCCGGCAAAGGCAATTTGCGGCAAATCATTGTCCGGCAAATCCTTCAATTCGTGGACGCTTTTAATAAATTTTGCTTGGTGGTATTTCATATAATTATTCGCCCTAATATGAAAAAAGCACTCACCTAAACGGCGAGTGCATTTCAGAAATTGTGACAGGTACCTGATTGTTTATCTAAATTCTCAAGAGGTACCTGCCTCTTGAGAGATGGAGAATCCATCCCTCATGGCAAACCTCAACACATCATCCATGTTCTTAACAAATTTTATTTCCAGGTCCTTTTTGATCTTCTGCGGAACCTCTGTTAAATCCTTTTTGTTTTGTGCCGGAATAAGAACCGTTTTAATCCCGGCCCGCCGGGCGGCCAACAGCTTTTCATTTAGCCCGCCAATGGGCAGCACGTGGCCCCGAAGCGTAATTTCACCGGTCATGGCTACTTTTCGGCAAATGGGTTTCCGGGAAATGGCGGACACCATCGCCAGGGCCATGGTTACACCCGCCGACGGGCCGTCTTTGGGAATGGCACCTTCGGGGACGTGAACGTGGATTTCGTGATCCTGGAAAAATTTCGGATCAATTCCCAGACGCCTGGCATTGGATCGAATGTAGCTCAGTGCCGCCTGAGCCGATTCCTTCATCACATCTCCCAGATGCCCGGTCAAAATCAGGCCCGATTTTCCGTCCATGGGTGTGGCTTCAATCATCAAAATATCGCCGCCAAACTCTGTCCAGGCAAGTCCCACAGCAGCGCCCACCAGTTCTTCATCCTCAACGGATTTCTCCGGGATTTTGGGTATTCCCAGGTAGTCTTCCAGGTTCTTTGCGGTAATCGCATAAAAACTTTTCTTTGGGTTGGACACGATCTTTCGGGCCACTTTGCGGCAGATCGTAGAAAGGCTTCTCTCCAGATTCCGCACGCCCGCTTCCCGTGTGTATTCGCGGATGATGAGTAAAATGGCCTGGTCTGACACGCGAATATTCTTTTCGAGCAATCCCGTTTCTTTCATTTGCTTGGGCAAAAGAAACTGTTTGGCAATTTCCAGCTTGTCGTATTCCATGTAGCCCGGAAGTTCAATGATTTCCATTCGATCCAAAAGCGGAGCCGGAATATTGTACCGCACGTTAGCCGTGGTAATAAACATCACTTCCGACAGATCAAATTCCACTTCCAGGTAGTGATCGCTGAACGTCCTGTTTTGCTCAGGGTCCAATACTTCCAATAAAGCCGCCGACGGATCGCCCCGAAAATCCATACTCATTTTATCAATTTCATCCAGAAGAAATACCGGATTTCGGCTGCCCGCTTTTTTGAGGGACTGGATAATCCGGCCCGGCATGGAACCAATGTACGTTTTTCGGTGTCCCCGAATTTCGGCTTCGTCCCGTACTCCACCCAGAGACACCCGCACAAAATTCCGACCGATGGCGCGCGCAATCGAGCGCCCAAGGGACGTCTTGCCCACACCCGGAGGCCCGACCAAACACAAAATGGGACCTTTGACGCGCTTCACAAGTTTCATAACCGCCAGGTGCTCCAGAATCCTTTCTTTCGCCTTTTGCAGTCCGTAGTGATCGGAATCGAGTGTTTTCTGAACCCGGTCCAGATCCAGATTATCCCGGGTGCGCTTTTTCCAGGGCAAGGCCAGCAGCCAATCCAGATAATTGCGGGTCACCGTGTATTCGGGAGACATTGTCGGGGTAAATTTCAGGCGGTCAATTTCTTCAAAGGCCTTTTCCCGCACCTCCCTGGGCATGCCCGCCCTTTCTATTTTTTCGATCAAAAGCTGGACATCGCCAACAACCTCATCTTCTTCACCCAGCTCCTGTTTGATGACCCGAAGCTGCTCCTGCAAATAATAGCTTCGCTGTGACTTTTGCATGCGATCGCGCACCTGGTCCTCAATAGTGCGCTCGATCTCCAGGATTTCCTTCTCGGACTCCAAAATCCGCGATAGTTCCACCAGCTCTTTGTTTAAATCTTTTGTTTCCAGGAGCTTTTGCTTATCGGATAATTTCTTCGTCACATGAGCCGCAATAAAATCGGCAATGCGCTGGGGATTTTCCAGACTCTCGACGGTCAGAATCAACTCATCGGGGACATCGCGGTTAAGCAGAATGTATTCTTTGAATAAATTCAACACATGCCGAAGCCCGGCTTCAACCTTTTTATTTGTCTGCAGTGTTTCGGGAACCAGATCGATGGTGGCGCGGTAAAAATCCTCCACTTTCATAAACCGTTTTACACGTGCCCGGATAATACCCTCGACCAGAACTTTAATAAGCCCGTTGGGGAGTTTCAGAATCTGCAAAACACGGGCAACAACTCCGACACGATACAGATCTTTGGCAGAAGGATTCTCTTCCTGCACATCTTTTTGGGCCACCAGAAGGATTAATTTATCGGTCATCAGGGCTTCCTGGAGGGCATGGGTCGAGGACTCCCGCCCCACCAGAAGCGGGTAAATCATATAAGGAAAAACTACCGTCTCCTTTAACGGAAGCACCGGTAGTTTATCGTTTATTTCGATGGTAATATCTTCTCGTTCAATTCTTTGCATAAATGATTCTTTTTTGGATGATGAGTGCCGCTCCCTTACGCTCGTTTTTTGATTTCTTTGATTTTATAGATGGGCTCTTTTTTCTTGGTAATCACATCTTTTGTAACAATGCACTCCTTTATTCCCTGAATATTCGGGAGCTGAAACATTATCTCCAGCATGGCTTCTTCCATTACCGAGCGGAGGGCGCGTGCCCCGGTGCCCCGTTTCTGAGCAATCTCCACCACGGCTTTCAGTGCTTCTTCCTCGAACGAAAGAGTAACCCCTTCCATCTCAAAAAGACGCTGGTACTGTTTGGTAATGGCATTTTTGGGTTTGGTCAGAATGGTAAGCAAGGCATCTGTTGTGAGTTCGTCCAGGGCGCTGAGTACGGGTAAACGGCCAATCAGCTCGGGGATGAGCCCAAAGCGAAGCAAATCCTCCGGTTCAACCCGGCGCAATATTTCGCCCACCTGCCGTTCGGACCGGAGTTTAATGTCGGCGCCAAAACCCATGGATTTCTTATTCAAACGGGCTTCAATGATTTTATCAATTCCCTCAAAAGCGCCGCCTACGATAAACAGAATATTTTTCGTGTTGATGTTGATTAGACTTTGCTCCGGATGTTTCCGTCCACCCTTTGGGGGAACAGAGGCCACTGTGCCTTCCAAAATCTTAAGCAGGGCCTGTTGAACACCTTCACCGGAAACATCCCGCGTAATGGACGGGTTTCCGCCCTTTCGGGCAATCTTGTCAATCTCGTCAATATAGATAATTCCTTTTTCGGCTCGCTCAATGTCGTAGTCCGCGGCCTGGAGCAAACGTACCAAAATATTTTCGACATCTTCTCCCACATAGCCGGCTTCCGTCAGGGTGGTGGCATCGGCAATGGTAAATGGAACCTGAAGAAAACGGGCCAGTGTTTGGGCCAGCAGCGTTTTTCCGGTACCCGTGGGACCGATTAACAAAATATTGCTTTTTTCAAGCTCGTCATCCTCATAATAATCCTGAGATGCCACGCGCTTGTAATGGTTGTAAACGGCAACAGAAAGCGTCTTTTTCGCCTGGTCTTGTCCGATAACATAATTATCCAGTTCCGCCTTTATTTCGGCCGGGGTTGGGATATTTTTGCGTTCCGAAAGCGTCCGGCGCATTAAATCATTTTTTAAGATCTCCATGGCGTTGTACACACATTCGTTACAGATGTACACGCCGGGGCCGGTGATAATTGCTTCCACCTGGTTGGAATTTTTGCCGCAGAAGGAACAAATGTAGATTTTTTCCCGCTTTGTACTGGCCATCGCCACGATCTCCACTATTTTTTCTTTTTCTGGTTCTTGGTTTTTTTCACCAGAACTTCGTCAATTAAACCATAGTCTTTTGCTTCCTCGGGAGACATGAAATAATTACGGTCCGTATCTTTTTCGATTTTTTCGATGGGTTGTCCCGTGTGAAACGAAAGAATTTCATTTAATTTTTGACGAAGGGTTAAGATTTCCTTGGCATGAATTTCAATATCGCTTGCCTGGCCTTGAGCACCACCCAACGGCTGGTGAATCATAATTCGGGAATGCGGAAGTGCCGAGCGTTTTCCCTTGGCACCGGCAGCCAAAAGCACAGCGCCCATACTGGCCGCCTGTCCCATGCAAATGGTGGCCACATCCGGTTTAATGTACTGCATGGTGTCGTAGATGGCCAGCCCTGCGGAAACATAACCGCCCGGAGTATTCAGATACACAAAGATATCCTTTTCCGGATCTTCGGCCTCCAAAAAAAGCAATTGGGCAATGGTCAAACTCGCTACCGCATCATCAATCGGCGACCCGATAAAAATGATCCGTTCTTTTAACAGCCTTGAAAATATGTCAAAGGCACGCTCGCCGCGGCCCGTTTGTTCGATAACAATTGGAACTAATCCCATAGAAACATCCTCTTCCGTAACGTTCGTGTTTTTGCATTCGTGGATAAATCGCCTCTTTAACAGACTGTTATTCCGTAATAACCTTCTGCTCGCTCGGATTGATTTCCACTTCTTCAATTTCTGAATTTTTCAAGAGAAAATCAATGATTTTTTCTTCCTGAAGCTGATCCTTTAATTTTTCCCGCCTGTTTTTCAGACTGTATTTTGCCTTAAGTTTTTTGAGACTCTGATGGGTTTCCTCTGCTATCTTTTCGATATAGGCATCCACATCCTCATCGCTCACCTTCAGGTTTTCCTGTTTGGCCAGCTGTTTCTGAATCAAATACCACTTGATGGAACGAACAACCAGAGGTTTCTGCCCCTCCCGAAAACTCTCAACATCGAAATCCTGTTTTAGCTGCTTTTTTAAATCCTCGACGTAACCATTCAGCGAATTTTCAATCATCTGCGGCGGCACTTCAAACGGATTCTCGGCAATGAGTGCATCAATCAATCCGTCCACCAGGTTTTGTCTGGATCGATTTTCGTATTCACGCTCCAGATATTCCCGAACGGCTTTGCGTAAATCCTCAAGCGATTCGTAGTTTCCCAGGTCCTTGGCAAACTCGTCACTGAGCTCCGGTAAATTGTGACGGGTCACATCTTTCACACGAACCGAAAAATATTGAGGCGGTTTTCCCTCTTCCTTTTTTTCAACCTTGCGTTCTTCCCCTTTTTTTACACCCAGTAACTGGTCTTCAAAATCCTTGCCGTATTCACCGGAACCCAGTTTGATCTGTTTGTTTTCAAGCCGATGACCCAAAATCGGAACGCCGCCTGCATCAACTTCCTGAAGATCTGCTACAACGGTGTCCCCTGCTTCGGCTTCGCCATCAATATCTTCAACAACCGCATTTTCCTCCCGCAGCCGTTCAATTGTGGCCTCTATTTCTTCATCGGCAATTTGGTGTATTTCCTTTGTTAATCGAAGGCCTTTGTAATGGTGCAATTCGATTTCCGGTTCGATCTCAACCTCTAACAAGACGTCCAATCCCTCTTTTTCGTCCCATTTTTGGTCTTGAATCTCCGGCGGACCGACAACCTCCAGATTCTCCTTGGCCACAATTTCTTTATACGCTTCGTTCATCGCATCTTCAAGAATATCCTCAAGGATCATTTTGCCGAATCGCATGCGAATAATGTCCTGAGGAACTTTCCCCTTGCGAAATCCGGGGATACTGATGTCTTTCCGAAGTTCCCGAATTTTTTCATTTATTTTTTCCTGAATCTCTTCCGCGGGGATATGAAATTTGACTTCCCGCAGCCAGGCCTGAACATCATTAACAGAATAATCCAATGGGTCCTCACCTTTTTTTATATGATTTTAATAATTGCTGTTCCCGGTTTTTTTAGAGATCAACTGACTGAAAAGGCCTCTTTGGTGCGAGAGGGGGGACTCGAACCCCCACACCCGAAGGCACTAGATCCTAAGTCTAGCGCGTCTGCCAGTTCCGCCACTCTCGCAGATACATGAAAAAAAGCTCCCTGTATCACGAGGGAGTTTTCACATTTAACCGTTCGCTTTTTCAAACGACTTAAATATAAGAAGTTTTGAAAGTAATGTCAATATTTTTTCAATTCGACAGAGAAACTCTTTATGGTGGAAATGGCGAGGATTTTTCGTTCGAACCGGTTTTTTGAATCATGAATGAATCAACCATAATAACCGGCAATTACACGAATCTAATTTCACTAAAATCAATTCGTTAAAATTCGTGAAATTCGCGGGCAAAGGCCTTTTGGAGCAAACCGGTCTGGTTGATACAGATCTTTCTTACGGGGATTGCCGTATCCATTCCTGAACAACGGTCTGCATCGCCTGAAATTGCCCCTTTATTTTTCGTCGGGCACATTTCGGATTGGACAAAATACACAGGGTTGCCTTACAAAAATACACCCGCTCCGAACAGCCCTGCTGCCGCTGATAGGCAGGCGTCGGGGTCATGCGGTTTGTAATATCCTTTCGGTTGAATTGTTTTCCCCTGATCCGCAAACCGATTTCCACGGTTTTATCCCATATGAATTTCTGCAGTGCCACCACATCCTGATTGGAATACGAATCAACCAGCTCATCCAAAGGCACCCCTTTCAACAGCCGATAAATTGCCTCTACCTTTTGTGCGGGAGAAAGTTCTTTTCGGGCTACTTCTGTATAGGTCATGTTTTCCTCAACTCTTACGCAGACACGTGTTCCAGATTTATATTGACCAGATCTACAACCAACTGGCGGATCGAGTCCGATTGATCAAATTGATACAATGTAAATTTGCTGTTTTTATTCAACACCAATCCCCCCTGATAGGCTCGGCGCACGATTAATGACGACGAATTTTCACCGATTTCGGAAGCCACCACAAGAGGAATATCGAAATTCTCCTGAAAATACGCCACGATTTCCTCAGCCGTTTGGACGGTTTCGTACCGATCCCAGTCGAACAAAACAATCACACCCAGTGCTTTTGTGACCAACAAATCCCAGGCATAACTTTTTGCAAATCGATTCCAATGAATGCCGTAGAATTGTAAAAGCATCTCATCATCAAGAGAAAGCCATCCCACTTGAATTCCTTTTTCGGGAAGTTCAACGCGGTCGCACAGCTTTTTCAAAAGGGATTCCTTTTGCACACTCTTGGGACCAATAATCAGAATTTCACCCACTCGCATAAACGAACTCTTTCCTTTAGCAAAAATAATTTTTCCGGTTTCCAACCCGTCTGCCGCTTATTTTTCTCTGGCTGCGCATTTCCCCGACAACAAAACAGTTGCTTACAAGAGTTTATGTTTAATAAACTGCAATTCACTTCGACTAAAAAACAGCTTTCGAGGTTTTCTTTCTGCCTGTGCCGCTGCAGGCGGTTCCTGGCCCGCATCCCCCGGAAGATCCGCTTCGGCAGGGGCAATCTGGATAAAGAAGTTTTGCACGGCTTCAAATGTCCGGGCAATAAGATCGCCTTCAGAAAGCTCTTCCTTGCTTTCCGGAGATTCAGCGGAGGACTGCTTTTCCGGTTTCAGAGGATGAAGGGAAACAGACTCCCTCAGAACACCCAATTGGTACAAACGAATCATTTCCCGAAGGGCGGTTAATTCATCCAACAGGCTTTCATCCAAAATATCCTGAATCGTATGTTCGGCATCCACGTGGGATAATATTTCCTGGGTATTTTCGTTTATTTCATCAGGGAAGAGGTCTCTGACGTGTTCAAAAACGGTTCCTACGGACGGCAATCGCGTAAGAAGTTGTTCTTTTTCATCCAGAAGCTGGATGCTTGCTTGCACAATTTCCTGAACCGGATGAAAGATACCCTGTTCGCGCAGGATGGACTGAAAGGTTGCGGAAAACGTTCCTTCCACCCAAAGGACCAATTGATAAAGGGCGGTTTCTCCCCTTAAAACACCCAATTCGGCATCCCAAACCATTCCCTCTTTGATGTACAGATGGCCCTCAAGGGCTCCCCGGCTCAATGTGATGATTCCCGATTTTTTGCCCAGCTCAAAGGTCTGAATCAAATCGATAACATTCATCTCCGAAAGCAGCCCGCTAAATCCCCGAAATCCAGCCGTCTGCATGTGTTTCAGCCGATTTTTTTCCCTCAGAAGCATTCGAATCCGGTAAAGCAATTCTTCCATCTCAAAAGGCTTTTGAATGAAATCGTCCACACCGCTTTCAATGAGATGGATTCGCTTTTCAACATTTTCCTCATCGCTCAAAACCACAAACAGCATATTTTTGGTCAGGGGG
Organism: Calditrichota bacterium; assembly: GCA_013151735.1. Classification (NCBI taxonomy): domain Bacteria; kingdom Pseudomonadati; phylum Calditrichota; species Calditrichota bacterium. Next base: position 15,824 of record JAADHR010000145.1, read on the forward strand.
GCCTCGCGAAGCGGCCTTACCCAGTGAATAAAATCCCCATCGTCGAGGTGAGCTTCGGCCACCACCAGTTCCGGTGAAAAGGATTCCAGTACATTTTGGGCATCCTTCAAAGTAGAAACAAATTTACATTCAAAATTGTTAAGACTCCCCAAATCCTGAAAATCGCTTTTTAGTTCTTCATCTGGCTCAATAAAAAGAATTCTGTTCACCGGTGCTGCCTTCCCAATTAATTGGTTATCCTTTTTTCACCCAGACTGAATGAGATTTTTTCCTCCTCCGGATACGGAGGATACATATTCAACAAAATCATTTTTGCATTCTCCCTGTCTTTGGGATCACAGGGGATAATTTCTTCGTAACTTTCCAGACCCAGCCGTTGAGAAATTTCTTCGATACCCAGCGCTTTGGGATGACGAAGATCGGTTACCGCTACGGCGTAGGGAAGTTGAAAACGGCCGCGGAACGATTTAATCAGATAATTGATGTAGTCCAGACTTTCTGCCTCCGTTGCATTCACCAAAAAAATGTACCCCAGCAGGCTGCCGGCAACGGATTGGATGATTGCACGAACCTGTTTTTCAATAGGAATCCCCACCAAAAGGATCCGTTTATCATCAAAAAGGCTCAGTTTACCCAGGTCAAGAGGATAGGGGAAAACGGTCTTCATGGAACGGGTTCGGTAAGCTTTGCCAACCAATGCCCGCACAAACTCACTTTTTCCGCTCTCGGAGGTTCCCAGTACAGCCAGGTACGGTTCCTCCAGCGGCATTTGTTTGAAGACGCGTTTTTGAAAGGATTCAAACTCTTCTTCACTAAAAAGAGGTTCCTGGATTTCTTCCTCAACGGGAACGTCTTCAGGCTCGGGAGTTTTGATTTCCTCCAGGAAACCCTGCTGGTACATTTTGACAATCCGCTTTAGTGTGGTCAGATCATCGTTGTAACTGTCGTCCAGAACTTTAAGCACGGGCCGCTTGCCGTCAAACAATTCCACAAACTTGGTAACGTCCGGCGTTACCGGCCGTTCTTCCAGGTGTTTTAGAAAATGCGCCTTTACCGAGAAAACAGTGTAGGCTCCCGGTAATTTGCGCAAAAGATCGCGGCGTTGCTGAAGGCGTTCATATCCCTGTAACAAAAGGCCGAGATTACTGATGGAAATTTCATCTGCCACATCCACCTGCTGCGGAACCAAGGAGTACTGTCCTTTTGACCAGGGGAACATCTGATAAACCGCCCGTTCTCCCCTAAACCCGCCAAGTATGGCATTTACGACCACACCGTTGCGAAAAAATATTTGTCCGCTCTTCTTGAATTCATTGGTTACATTGACAATTCCCGACCAGCGGAGAGCTCCCAGGCGGGCAATCAGTTCCGCTACAATTTTATCTTTTAACTCGCCATGACTCCTGGCTTCCGAATCCGAACCGCCGGTTTCCAGCCGCTGAAGCCGGCTCAAAATCATTTTCACCCGGGCCACAATTTCCGCCACGTGGAGGGGTTTGATCATGTAATCCTGCACCCCAAGCTCAAAGGCTTTTACCCGATCCTGAAGGCCGTCCTGAGCGGTCAGAAAAATAACCGGGATTGTCGCCGTTTTTTCATTTTCTCTCAGATTCCGCAAAAGCGCTACCCCGTTGAGATCGGGTAAATCCGCATCCGTGATAATCAAGTCCGGTTGATATTTGTCGGCCTTTTCCAGGGCATCATACCCGTTTTCTGCCGTACTCACTTGAAAATGATGGCTCACCAATTCCCGTACGAGGATCTCAATGTTTTGAGCATCATCATCTACAATCAAAATCGTTTTTGCTTGTGCCATTTTTCTCCCTTATTATCCAATCGGCTGTCCCCACACCATAAAGACCTTTTTTGAGAGCTGCAAAAATAACACCAAAAATCAAGATCGTTTTTACGCTTTATCAACCCCGGGTTCAGGAGGTTTTATCGTTTGAATCGTACACACATCTCATTTTGAAACAATCTGAAACAAAAACACCCGATCAGGCATACAGCTTTTTCAGTTTGGACCCCGGGTAATAATGATAGAGAATGTCAGTATAAGCGTATCCCTGTTCGCCCATAATTTCGGCCCCGACCTGGCACAGCCCGACTCCGTGGCCCCAGCCGCCTCCCTTTAAGGAAAGGGTTTTCAGTTTTCCGTTCGCATCGGTCTCCTTGTCAACCACAAATAAGGAGCTGAAGAGATGCGTTTTGGAAAGCACACGTCGGATTTCCAGTTCCTTGCCGATGATTTTTTCACCGTTTTGTCCCACAAGCCGGGCGTAAATAAGCCGTCCCGAATCCCCGCGTTCAAGCGGCTGGATGTCCAAAATGGCTCCCAATCCCCAGCCTGTTTTTTCTTCCACAATTTGTCCCAATTCTTCCGGGGTGAAACGAACCTCCCACCGAAAACCCGATTTTTCAGGCATGTAGCCCACCTGCCAGTTAAAGTGCTCGTGAGCCTCCCGCAAATAATCGGGAAGCCGATAGGCATCCGGATTGCAAAACACCCGGGGAGAGCTTTCGATGAAATCCCGCACGGCCTCCTCCTGCCGCAAATCAGGCAGGCGCACCGGCGTTTCAGGTCCGTCGTAAAAAGGCGTCAAATAGGGAACGTCCTGATCATCCCACACGTTTTGGTACGATTCTCCAATCCCCCCGCAGACCTTGGCGTAACGGGCATCACATACCTGATCTCCGTACATAAGCACTTCGCCGCGGGTCAGGGACGCAGCCTCCCGGGAGCGGTCTTCAATCGCTGCCGATCCGTGAAAACACTGGCAGTGGTCATCGGCGCAGAGATCAAAGGGATCGCCAAAATGATGTTTTCCGGCCGTTGCGAACACGGTATTCCGTGCCACAATTGTCTGGCTTTTCAAGAATTCCATGGAGCAGTTGGGCACCATTTCGGATGAATTGACCGCCGCAAGATAGGTTTCCAGATCAAGAATCGTGACGGCCGTAATTTTTCCGGTGCGGTCGATGTGAAAGGCCAGATCGCCTTCGTATTCTTGAGTTTCCCGGTGATCCCAGTGGAAACCGATTCCCACGTGAATGTTGTCCAGCAAAAAGCGGCCGGAGGGATCGTCTGGCACCAAACGAAGGCCGTTTTCGACAGAGACCCCTTCCAGAAAGAGTTCGCCTCTGGCGGCCCGCGTTATAATCGGAACAACCTTCATTCCTCCAAAATCCGGCAGGGTGCGCCGGTACTCATCTGCGGCCGTTTCCGAATCGAATGTCCGGGAAAGCACCCAGAATTCCCGATTATCGTACACGCGGCCGTTTCCCAGTGGAATTTCCTGACCCACCCGCAATTTTGTGGCCTGAACCCCCTGTGAGGCCCAGAATTGAATACGCTCGTCCGCTTCGTGCGGTTCGACCCGAATATTCATCCGAACGGCGTATCGGATTTCACCGGAATCCTGTGTTTTGTGCGTAATTTTATACGAATGTTCCGGTTTGCCCTCAAAGATTTTATGGTTTGCCAGATCGTACCCTGTAAACGGACGGGTAGCTTTAAACGTCATCTCGTCTTCGTGCTGAAGAACCCCGATGCGAATCTGCAATGTCCCTGTTTTTTGATGAACCTCCATTACTCCTTTACACTCCTCTGATCCATTGAATTTTTCAGGGACTCCATCATCCACCGGAATCCCACCACAAAAAGAATAAGGCCCCCTGCCAGCCAGGGCCATCGAACGGTCTCTCCCTTTAAATACCACCCCAGTTTTTCATCCGGAATTTTCAAAAAAACCACGGCGATGGCGTTATTTAATACGTGAATAAAAATCCCGGGGATGACCGAGTCGCTCCTGTACGCGATGTAACCCAGCAAAACACCCAACAAAAGAATTTGAAAAAGCCACCAGGGATTCAAATGAACCACGGCGAACAAAACAGCCGAAACGGTAATAGCCCAGGCCGGGGAAAAGTACGTTTCCCACACCTTTTGAAAAAACCCCCTGAAAAGGATTTCCTCGAAAATGCCTGCAAAGATGGTTGCCGATAAAAAGGCCACCCAGAAATAGACCGGATTGTTAAACCGAAAGGATTCCTTAATCAAGTTTTCCATTTCGGGCGGCATGACCAGCCAGTTTTGAACAATTCGATCGATCGCATCCGATATGGGAATCAGGCCAATCGTCAGCAAGATACTGGCAGCCAAAACCGGCCATCCTACCGGCCGCAGGCGAAAGGCCTGTCTGAATGATAGTTTTTTCCATTTGAGAAAAATAAACTCCGGAACCAACAAAAGCAGTTCCGCCGACAGAACGAGCGCCCGCAAATCCGAATTGGGCGATTTGATCCGGATCCACATGGCCAGAGCAAAACCCACCCCAAAAACAAGAAGCATCGAGCAAAGGACCAGAATCAGCGTCCGTCCGGGTGTCAGAAAAGGGGGTTCACTAACCACCTCTTTCGGTTGAAGTTCCGGTTTATTCAAGAGAGCCTCTCCCCGGAAAAACGATTCGGTCCATGAGAACCGTGGCTGCCATGGCTGCATTAAGCGATTCCCCCCGGCCGCGCCTTGAAATGCGCACCGTTTGAACCGGCTCTTTCAAAAGGGCTGCGTGAACCCCCTGACGCTCATTTCCAATGATCAGGGCCGCTCTCTCCGGAAAATCAATTTCATTATGTGCCAACGCACCCTCACCCGTTGCCGCAAAAACTTGAAATCCGGCCTCAATAAAATTCAAAACCGATTCCTCCAGGGACACATCTTCGAAAACAGGCAAATGGAAAAAAGAACCTGCCGTGGCACGCAGGACTTTCCCATTGGTGCTTTCCACGCTTCCCTTGCTTAACAGAACGGCATCGAATCCGTACCAATCGGCAGAACGGATAATGGTCCCCAGATTCCCCGGTTCCCGAAGATGATCCAGCAGAACCACCCTCCGCCAGTTTTGCAGGAGGTCTTTTTTAAAAATGTATTTTGGATTTTGAACAACCGCCAGAACCCCTGAAGGTGATTTTGTTTCTGAAATTGTTTTCAGATCCCTGTCACTAATTTCATAAACAGGAATCTCCTTTTCTTGAAGGTGCCTCTTCATCGGGACAAAGGCTTTTGATTCCCTGAATTCAGGGATTACAAAAAGATACAACACGTGAAAATCAGACCTGAGGGCTTCCAGAATCAGATTCGGGCCCTCGATCGGAAATGAGCCTTCCTGCTCCCGGTATTTTTTCATGTGGAGTTTTTTGACCCATTTCAACAATTCACGGGATATCATGGTTCGCGAAGCGCCTCTCGAATCACGGTAAAAAGCCGGTCAAACGGGACCTCTTCCTGCCGACCCTCTTTCAGATTTTTAACCTGTGCCTTCTCTTTGGTCAGCTCATCCTCTCCAACAATCACAGCAAATACCGCGTTCAGACGATTGGCCTCCCGCATTTGGGCTTTCATGCTCTTGCCGCTTAAATCCAGCTCGCATCTTATTCCTTGGCGACGAAGGGCCTGCACCAACCTGAGCACAGGAATTCGGGTGGTCTCCCCAAGCGACACAAAATAGACGTCCGGGTGCGGAGGCGCTCCAAGAAACAACCCCTTCTTTTTCATAATGGCCAGCAGACGCTCCATGCCTGCGGCAAACCCCACACCGGGCAGGTCGGGGCCGCCCAACTCAGCCACCAGACGATCGTACCGCCCGCCGCCGCAAACGGCATCCTGCGAACCCAATTCGGTACTGACGATTTCGAAAGCGGTTCGCGTGTAGTAATCCAGACCGCGAACCAGACGTTTATCCACCTCGTAAGGAATCGACAGGGCATCCAACCCGGCCTTTACCTGATCAAAGTGGACACGACAGTCCTCGCACAGATACTCTTCAATGCCGGGGACATTCTGCGTCAGTTCCCGGCAGGTAGGCTTTTTGCAATCCAGAATGCGCAGGGGATTTGTATCGTACCGTACCTGGCAATCCGAACACAAACGATCCTTCACATCCTTCAGGGCTTCTCGTAAGGCGTCTTTGTATTTGGGCCTGCATTTGGGACAGCCCACACTGTTGATTTTAAGCGTAAGGTTCGTCAGTCCCAGGTGCGTGAAAATTTCCATGGCCAGAGCAATCACTTCCACGTCGGCCAGAGGATTGGGTGTTCCCAGAATTTCCACGCCAAATTGATGAAATTGCCGCAGGCGTCCCTGCTGGGGCCGTTCCTGCCGAAACATCGGTGAAATGTACGAAAATTTTTGTACGGCTCCCCTGTTCCAGAGCGAATGTTGGATGTACGCACGAACAACAGAGGCTGTCA
>JAADHR010000146.1:0-19535 GCA_013151735.1 Calditrichota bacterium
CACTAAAATTCCAAAACACAAAAAGAGGTGTGTTATCTGTTTCTTTTAAAAGCATCCCACAAATACAGAAAGATTAAAAGAACACACCCCTAAATCCCCTCTTTTTAGAGGGGACTTCCCCGGTATGTACCCTTGGTTTTTCTCAATAAACATGTGCAAAAAGTAGCTCACTACTTGCGATGGCTTTTTCCATCTAATTTTTCAAAATGAGCAATCGAGCTACACAATCCGAAAATGATCCACCAGCACGCAGCGCCGTTCCCGCGAAAAACTTCGGGGATTAGTCAGTCCCTCGCCGGTGGGACTCGCAATGGAAAACGAACAGTAACCTTCTCCGCCGTACCCCAATCCGGCTACCGAAGGACCATTCTTGACAAAAATACTGCAATTCATTTCCCGGGCCATCCGGCTCAAATTGTCCAGGTTTTTGGAATACATAACGGCCGTGTGACCGTAGCCGTGTTCCATTTCTTTCGCAAGATCAATGGCCCGGTCGGCACTGGAAACCCGCAAAATGGGCAGCACCGGCATCATCTGCTCCGTCCAGAGCAGCGGATGATCCTCCTCCACCTCCACAATGGCCAGACGAACGTCCTTCGGTATTTTCATTCCGATTTTGGACAGAATGACCTGCACATCTTTTCCGATCAGGGCTTTATTCACGGGCGTCTGTTGGCGCGGCTGGAGCGGAGCACTGAAAATAATGGGTTCCAATTGCATGAATTGCCCGCGGGTTAAAAGCACGGCGCCATGGCGCTGCATGGCGGCGATCAGCAAATCGGCCACTTTACTGACAACCAGGACCTCCTTCTCATCGACACAAATGATGTTGTTGTCCATGGACGCCCCGCGCACAATATTTTTTGCAGCCTGGTCAATGTCCGCCGTCTCGTCCACCACCACAGGCGGATTCCCGGGTCCCGCACAAATTGCCCGTTTTCCGCTGGCCATCGCCGCTTTTACCACGCCGGATCCCCCGGTAACCACCAGCAGCCGAACCCCGGGATGGTGCATCAGTTCATTGGCCGATTCAACAGTCGGATTCACAAGGGTGGTGACCAGATTGGGCGGGCCGCCCGCCTCCGTGATCGCCTGGTTCAGAAGGCGAATATTGTAAATACTGACGTTCTTTGCTCCCGGATGCACGTTAAAAACCACGCCGTTCCCGGCCGCTACCATGCCAATCGTGTTGCAAATGATCGACGATGTGGGATTCGTTACCGGCGTCACAGACCCAATAACTCCGTAAGGCGCCAGTTCCACCAGTGTCAGGCCCCGATCGCCGGAATACGCCGTTGGGGTCAGCATTTCCGTTCCGGGTGTTTTTTCAATCACCAGCTTATTTTTTACGATTTTATCCGCTACCCGGCCCAAACCCGTTTCTTCATGCGCCCGTTTGGCCAGATCTTCAGCGTGTTCCAGCATTCTCCGGCGGATATTTGCAATGATTTCATTTCGCCTGGCCAGGGTCATCTGCATGAACTGCAAATGGGCCTTCCGGGTTGCTTCCACCGCCGCATCGATGGTCGGAAAAATCCCATTCCCCGGCGAAACCCCGGATGACGCGGCCCCGCTCGGCGGCACCTCCGAAGAAACACCCGCAGACCGGCTTTGCAACCGGCCAATTACGAGTCTGGCCACCCGGTCAATTTGTTCCTGTGTTAAATTGGACACGATTCAATCTCCAATTTTCCGAAAAATATTTTTACGCAAGAAGATTGCATTCTCAAGCAAGCTTCATTTTTAAGACGATCAGATGACAGTCGTCTCAGTCGTTTACGCCTTTCTTGTACCGGATTTTACCGCCCACTTCCCAGTTGTCTACGATGGCCATCACCACGGCATCACAGGGGCGCTTGTCCGTTTGAATGGTCTGACGGGCAGAACTTCCACTGGCGTACAGAACCATTTCATTGAGTCCGGCGCCTACGGCATCGGCTGCCACAACGAAACCGTCCTTCTCTTTTCCTTCCAGGTCCACCTGACGCAAGACGAGAAATTTCAGTCCCTCCATACTTTCTTCCTTGCGTGTGGAAACCACCGTTCCAACGACTTTGGCCAATATCATGTGTCCTCCCTTGCGCTATTTGGCCGTCCGGGTCATTTCGGCTTTTCCCTCTTTGGTTCGACCCAACGGCAGAACGGCATCTACGTTTGGATGCGGACGTGCAATAATGTGGATGGCTACAATTTCGCCCACACGTGCCGCACCTGCCCGACCCGCATCGCACGCCGCCTTAACGGCTGCCACATCGCCCCGGATCACGACACTTACGTACCCCCCGCCTGTTTTTTCGTAACTGACCAATTCTACCTTCGCCGCCTTTACCATTGCATCGGCCGCTTCAACAACTGCCGGAAAACTTCTGGTTTCAATCATTCCTAATGCTTCTGCCATGTTTGTTTCCTCCGATTCTTTGTTTTGAAAAAATAGGGCCCACGAATTTTACGAATTTTCACGAACCTGACATGTCTTTTCCCGTAACGCTCTCGATGGCTTTTACCGCCGCACGCCAGCCCACATCGATATCCCGTTCTTCTCCGCCCAGGTAAACCCGCCCGAAACTACCGAACGTGCGGACCTCCAGTATGTTGATTTCAGCCGCCTTTTCGGCTTCGTTGGCGGCCAGAGCGGCATACGCCGCCGGCTGAACCTCCATCACGTAAAGGGTCTGCCCCGGAATAATCATGTTTCCGTGGCGAGTTCGATTGATGAGCTGGGTCTGGTGATCATCGATGCGGCGAATTACCTGACTGGAAAACACCCTCGGCTTCCAGCGATCCTCCTCCTTCAAGCCCAGAGCATCCAGAATAGCCTGCCCCGACTGCCGGACGTCGGCCTGCGAAAGCGAGTGAATTTCCAGCATCCCGTAAAGGCGTTCCACAATCTGCATGCCCGGCTTGACATCCGTCGATTTGAGAGCAATGTCCGTGATACGATTAATTTCAATTCCCGGGGAGATTTCCACGTAAAGAGATGCCATTCCCGCAATGGGGAGAAATCCCTGAGCCACCGTTCCGAGAAAAGCTGCATATTGGGGCTGCAAACTGTCCAGAAAAACGTACGCGCGTAGATCAACCACTTTTTATCCTCCTTTTGCTTCTTTTGCCGTATTCCGTCAAATCACTCCAAAGAGAAACATCGGTTTTTCAGCGTCAATTTGAAATCGTGATCGATTTGGCTTCCTGCACAATTTTTACACCGGCGCTGGCACCAATCCGCGTGGCGCCGGCTTCGATCATCTCTTTGGCTTCTTCAAAGCTGTGAATTCCTCCCGCCGCTTTCACCCCCATTCCGGCAGACTGCACGACCTGACTCATCAGCGCCACGTCCTTGGCTGTGGCCCCGCCCGGGCCAAATCCGGTGGAGGTTTTCACATAATTCGCACGGGCACGTTTGGCAATCTGACAGGCACGGATCTTTTCTTCGTCGGTCAGCAATGCCGCTTCAATAATAACCTTGGAAAGGGCACTCCCGTCTTCGCAGGCTTCAACCACCATTCGAATATCCCGATACACCCAGTCGTCCTCTTTGCCTTTGAGCGCTCCAATGTTAATCACCATGTCAATTTCTTTGGCCCCTTCCCGGATGGCCCGCCGGGCTTCCATCGCCTTAATTTCCGGCATGTGGGCGCCGAGGGGAAATCCCACGACCGTACACACATCCACATCGGTTCCTGCCAATTCCCGGGCCGCCAGCGGAACAAAGGTGGGGTTGATACACACGGATGCAAATCCGTATTCCCGGGCCTCGGCACAGAGTTTTCGAATGTCTTCCGACGTGGCTTCCGGTTTGAGGAGTGTGTAGTCAATGTATTTCGCAATATCCTGAGGCACGGCCTTTTCGCCCGGCGCGTGAGAAAAGCGATCGGCGCCGAGATTGATTAAATCGCGCACCATTTCGGGTGTTTTTGCCGGATAGGAACTTCCGCCGTAGGCGGCCTGGGCAGCACCGGCCAGGACGGCTCCCTCAGTCGAAAGAAGCTCCTGAATCCGATCGGCTATCCTCGCAACATCTTCGTCTGTCAAATCCAACAGCGTGTCCTCCTTTATTTCCGTTTTTGGGGGAGCGGGCGGATCTTCAGCAGAAAGATCACCCGTTTCCAATGCGTTTACCATTTCCGCCCGACGCAAATAGCGGTCAACCGTACACTCCGTGGACAGAAAAACATCCACAATCTGTTTGGCCAGAGCAGGTCCTACCAACCCGGCACCCAGCGTCAGGACGTTGGCGTTATTGTGTTCCCGGGCATTTCTTGCTGTGGTCAAATCGTAGCAGAGAGCCGCACGGATACCTGCCACCTTATTTGCAGCCATGGCGGAACCGATACCCGCGGCGTCCACAATGATTCCAAAATCCGCTTCACCGTCCGACACCTTTTTGGCAACCGCGTAGGCAATTTTGGGGTAATCCACGGGATCCTTACTAAACGTTCCGCAATCAATCACCCGGAATCCGTTTTGGGTGAGATACTCTTTGAGCTCAACCTTCAGATCGAAACCGGCATGATCCGAACCCAGAGCAATGACCCGTTCCTTTTGAGCCGACATTGCTTATTTAGTCCCTCTATTATTTGAAAACTCCAGAAGTTTCATGGCCACGCGCTCATCCGTAATGAGAACATTAAAGTGTTTTCCGAGAATGCCCGCATAAACGGCCCGGGCCTTTTTGGCGCCCCCGGCCACGGCAATGGCAAAGGGTTTTTTATGCAGCTCCTGCAAATCGATCCCAATGGTACGGGCATCCAGATCGGGAGAACAAATATCCCCGTCTTCTGTAATAATGCGGGAGCAAATATCCCCCACGGCACGATTCTTTAAAAGGGACTCTACTTCTGCTGGATCAAAGTAATCTGCTTTTACCAACACGGAATCGTAATCAAAAGCCCCAACAGTGAACATGGCGATGCTCGCTTCCCGCGCCAGGTTCAGGGTCCGGGAGATGTTCCGGTCCTGGAGAATGGCGTCTTTCAATTCGGCTCGATCGACAATGGCAGGCAGCGGCAGTAGAAACGGAACCGCCTGATATTTTTCGGCGATTTTCTGCGCCACCTCGCTGGCCCGCGTATCATATTCCGCACGGGAAACGCCACCGTTTAACTGCACCACTTTTACCCCCCTTACCGGCCGGGGACGCACATGATTGGCAACCTCTTGCATCGTCGTGCCCCAGGAAATTCCCAGAATCGTGTTTTCCTGAATGAGCCGATCCAGATAATCCGCCGCAGCCCGTCCCAACCGTTGTTTTAAGACGCCATCCGGTACGCCGTCGTTCGGAACCACAATCACCTTTTTAAGATGAAATTTTCGGCGAATCTGATCCTCAAGAACCGTCCCGCGATCGGACGGATCCGTAATCTGAATGCGAATGATTCCCTCCTCACGCGCCTGGTGCAGAATACGCGAAACGGTGGGACGGGAAAGCCCCAATTTATCGGCGATTTTCTGCTGGCTGTAACCGTGCTCGTAATACAGCCGGGCCACTTCCACCAGCAAGGATGTTCGGGTTTGCAAATTGAGCATTGAAGTGCGAACATTTGTTCAATATTAGTTAACATTTGTTCAGAATGACAAATTAATTTACGTAATTATTTTTAATCTGTCAAGAAAAAAATGCAGGGTAAAAAAATTTTTGTTTGATTAAAAGAGGTTGGGATGAAGACTAAACAGTTAATAGCCGCGAATGCGCGAATCAAAAACAAACGCCTCATTTGCGTATTTGCAGCTGTTTTTAGCTTTTTATTTAATCCCAAAAAGTCGGGGTGAAAACCAAATAATAAATAGCCGCGAATGCGCGAATTAAAACAAGCTCTCATTTGCATATTCGCGGCTAACATAGTTTTTCTCAAAGCTTTCAACCCCTACACGGGTTCTACGCCCTCCAGTGTAATGCGGCCTTGAATCAATCCCAGAGGATCTGTTTTTTCCTCCCCGATATCAAAGGCTTGTTGGATTCGCTCGACAATCGTGCGCGAATCGCTTAACCGGGTGTACAGTAAAGCCACCGGCTCTCCGGCTTCCACAAAATCCCCGATTTTCTTTTTCAAAAGAATTCCAGCCCCGGGATCCACGGCATCCTCCATTCGGTTCCGACCCGCACCCGCCACCACGGAGGCCATTCCGATTTCCAGAGCATTGACTTCCTGCACAAATCCTGTTTGAGCGGCACGAATCTCAATCGGATCCGGCAGCGGATACTCGTCCAGCTCATCAAAAACCGCCGGATCCCCACCCTGTAATTCCACATTCCGCAGAAAGAACTCGTATGCTTTGCCCGAAAGCAGATTTTCCTTTGCAATTTTTTCTGCCGTTTTCTCGTCGGCCGCAATCCCGCCAATCAGCAGCATCCACTTCGCCAGCAAATAGGTCACTTCCATCACATCTGCCGGTCCGTCTCCCTGCAAACACCGGACAGATTCCTTCACTTCCAGCCAATTTCCAACGGCCTGCCCCAGGGGTTGCTGCATATTCGTAATAAATGCCTCCGTCTTCAGGCCTGCCCGTTCGCCAATCATTTTCAGGGTTTGTCCCAGGGTAACCGAATCGTTGGGATCGGGGAAAAAAGCTCCGTACCCGGTCTTGACATCCAGCACCAGGCCCTGAATCCCCTCGGCAATCTTTTTGCTCATAATGCTTCCTGCCACCAGAGGAATGGAGTTAATGGTTGCCGTGGCACTTCTCAAGGCGTACAAACGGCGGTCGGCGGGGACAATGCGCTCTGTTTGTCCCATCATGGCGAAACCGCCTTTTTTAAGGATGTTTTTGAATTCATCGATTGTGAGCTGTGTTCGGTAGCCGGGAATCGCCTCCAACTTATCGAGCGTTCCCCCCGTGTGGCCCAACCCCCGCCCTGAAATCATGGGCACCGGGACGCCTGCCGAAGCCACAAGCGGGGCTAATATCAGCGACACCTTATCGCCCACACCTCCGGTACTGTGTTTATCCACCTTCATTCCGGGAACATCGGACAGATCAACGGTATCGCCGGAGTGAATCATCAAATCCACCAATGCCTGCAGTTCTGTGCCGTCCATTCCCTGAAAATAGATGGCCATCAGCAGGGCGGCCATCTGGTAATCCGGGATGGTATCCTTTAAATATTCAGACAGGAAAAAGCTAATTTCTTCACGCGACAACGCGTGTCCATCTCTTTTCTTTGCAATAATTTCAAACGGAACGTAATTCACATCCAGCTCCTCAACTTTTTAGAAAAAACACTTGAATCAGGCAATTTCTATTGCCTGAATTTCCTCCACAATTCCATCGGCCAGCGTTTCGGCCTCTTCTGCTGTGGGGGCCTCGGAATACACACGAATAATGGGTTCTGTGTTGGATTTCCGCAAATGCACCCACCGATTTTCGCTTATTATTTTTAATCCGTCTTCCGTATTCAGATTTTCGTTTTTATGGCGCTCTTTCATCAGGTTCAGTATCTCATCCGGATCCATTTCACCGATCTGGATTTTCTTTTTCACCATTTTAAATTGCGGAAGACTTTTGTGCAGCTCCGAAATCGTCCCTCCAAATTCAACCAGTTGCTGCAGGGTAAGCGCAATGGCGACAGGCGCATCCCGGCCCAGATGCACCTCGGGTAGAATAACCCCGCCATTTCCTTCGCCGCCGATAACGGCCTGCACCTCTTTCATTTTTTTGGCCACATGAATTTCCCCAACCTTTGTCCGGTAAACCGGGACGCCGTACTTTTCCGCAAGTTTGTCAATGGCCAGCGTGGTGGACAAATTGGTCACCACGGGCCCCCTCTTTTTTGAAAGAATAAAATTCACGGCCAGAGCCAGTGTGTACTCCTCCACCAGGGGATCTCCCGTCTCGGAAAAAATTGCACACCGATCCGAATCAGGATCCACGGCAAACCCGATATCCAACTGATTGGCACGAATGGTATTCGAAAGAACCGTTAAATTCTGAGGAAGCGGCTCCGGCGTGTGGGGGAACAGGCCGTTTGGAGCGGTATTGAGTCCCACAATTTCGCAGCCAAGGGCATGCAAAAAATCGGGCAAAAACACGGCCCCCGCCCCGTTCACGCAATCAATGGCCACTTTAAATTTCCGTTGACGGATGGCCGGAACATCGATGAACGGAAGCTCCAGAACCGCTTTCATGTGATCGCCGATGGCCCGGTCGTAGGCGTACACCTTCCCCACCTCTTGCCAGGTTTTCCACGCAAACACCCCTTCCTTTGAGCGGGCAATCACTTCCTGTCCCTCCTCAGCATCCAGAAACATACCCTGTTCATTCATCAATTTCAGGGCGTTCCATTGAATCGGGTTGTGGGAAGCGGTAATGGCAATTCCCCCCTTGGCCTTCAGGTTTTCGATGGCCAGTTGTACCGTTGGTGTGGGAACGATTCCGATTTTGATGACGTCACACCCAACGGACTGGAGGGTACCCACCACAAGGTTTTCCACCATTTCCCCGGTTACACGGGAATCACGCCCCACAACAACCGGACCGCCGCCCAGCCATGAACCGTAAGCCGCCACAAATTGAATAATTGTATCCGGATTAAAATTCTCACCCACGACGCCGCGAATTCCAGATACACTGACCATGAGCTTCTGCATGTATCTTCCTCCAAAATAGTTGGGATCAAGCACGGGGATCGTTGCCGGACCCCTTATTTTTTTCGGACCTTCCCCCGTTATTAAAGGTTTCTGAAGGAGACTAAAAAAACCTTTGTTCCATGTTGATTTGAAGTTTTAAGATACAAAATTTTAGTAAGATTTCCAATAGCTTTTCCCGTCCGGTAAAACAAAAAGCCACCGGTTCCAACGGAACCGATGGCTGATCCCCTGATTTTCGAGGTGTGGTTTTGTCAGGTTAGCTTTAGTGGGATTGAATACCGTAACGCATCATTTTTTTATAAAGATTGGTTCGATCCAGTCCCAATTCTTTGGCTGTTCTCGAAATATTCCAGTTCAGGGCCGCCAGGCGATTGAGAATCATCTCTTTCTCAAAACTTTCACGGGCCTCCCTCAATGTGATATTTCGGTTTGAAAAATAGGTCTTCTGCGCATAATTTTCATTTCGATAAATAGCCTGAAATGCCAGTTGCTGATCAATAACCTCTTTATCGCTTACTACCACCAGATATTCAACAACATTTTTGAGTTCCCGAATATTTCCGGGCCAGTCGTATTCAACAAATAAAATGATGGCGTCGGTCGTAAAGACGCGACGCTTCACATTGTTTTCATCCGAAAAAAGTTTATTAAAATGCGTAATTAAGGCCGGAATATCCTCTTTCCTTTCGCGCAGGGGGGGCACATAGATCGTAACCACATTCAATCGATAATACAAATCTTCCCGAAATTTCTTCTCAACAATCAACTGCTCCAATTTTTTATTTGTGGCGGCAATAATTCGGGCATCTACCTGTTCAAAATCAACTCCCCCCAATTTCTGGATTTCGCCCTCCTCAATAGCGCGAAGCACTTTGGCCTGAGCCCGCAGACTCATATCGCCGATCTCATCCAGAAAAAGGGTTCCGCCGTTGGCCGCTTTAAAAAGGCCTTCTTTGTCCGTTCCGGCCCCCGTAAAGGCTCCTTTTTTATATCCGAAAAGCTCGCTTTCGATCAATTCTTCGGGAATTGAAGCACAATTCAGGCGAACAAAGGGTCCGTCCGACCGGGTGCTCAGATGGTGAATGGCTCGGGCAACCAATTCCTTGCCTGTTCCGCTTTCCCCCTGAATAAGAATCCTCCCGTGTGTGGGAGCCGCCTGCTCGATCGTTTTGAAGATATTTCGAATGGCTTGGCTCTTGCCGATCATCTTGTAGCGCTCAAGCGAGTCCCGAATGAGAGAATGGACTTTCTTTTCCAACCGATATTTCTCAACGGCATTTTTCAGCGTAATCAGAACCCGTTCCGCATCAAGAGGCTTCTCAAGGAAATCATACGCTCCCAACTTGGTTGATTCCACGGCCAGGCGAATGGTCCCGTGGCCGGAAATCACGATCACCGGCAGTTGAGGCTTTTTGGTAACGACCTCCTTAAGCACCTCCATTCCATCTTTTTTGGGCAATATAATATCCAGAACAAGAGCGTCAAAATCCTTTTGATTTACTTTGACAAGCGCTTCTTCGCCATCTTTTGCCAGATCGACACTGAATCCCTTGAATTCAAGAATATCCTGAAGGGCCCTGATCATCCGCTCGTCATCGTCAACGATCAGTACCTTAATTTTTCCATTCTGCGTAATGGCGTTCATGGCTGGTCTTTCTGTGAATAAACACTCAATTGAGAGTCCGGGTCATACCAACTGAATCACTGTGAGTCCTGAAAAAAACAGGACATTCCGGATTGTTTTGTCCCGTTTAAAAAGGCTTCTTTCCACTATAAGACTATATCTTTTGCAAGAATTGTTCCAACAGAATTTAGGCTTAAGCAGCCAAAGAAGTGTGGTGCAATTACCACAAATGTCAGATTTATGAGACAGCCTTGTAGTATTTTTGCAACACTTTACAGGGCGGGAAAATACACCGTAACATTGGTTCCGATCCCTTGTTTACTTTGTATGGTAATTTTCCCCTTGTGAGATTCAACAATTTCTTTCGCAATGATCAGCCCAAGCCCTACGCCTTCTTTCCGTGTGGTGAAAAACGGCTGGAAAATCGATTCAAATACTTCTTCAGACATACCTTCACCGGTGTCTGCAATTTCCACAACCACCACAGACACAAATTTCTGGCTGACTTCGTCCCAATGCTCCCGGGTGTCGGTAATAATGGTAATTCTTCCCCGGCCCTTGATCGCGTGGGCTGCATTATCAACAATATTTTCCAGCAGTATGATCAGCTGCTCTTCATCGCCGGAAATCTCCGGTATTTTGGGATTGAGATTCAGATCAATCTCAACCTCACCGGATATGCGTTGCTGGGCGTCAAAATAGACCTTCTGAATTATGGAATTAAGGTTGACGGGAAGTTTATTCTGCTTTTCAAGACGGACAAATTTCAGGAATCCATTTGTAATTCTGCGGATTCTATTAATTTCTTCTTCCATGTTTCGTATGTACGTCTTGTATTTTGTAATTTCTGAATCGTTATCGGCTTCAAGAGCCATTTCCAGCCGCTGTATGGTCAGATTCACCGTGGACAGCGGTGTTTTAATATCGTGGGCGATTCGTTGAGCCATGCTGATCCACGCGCTGAGACGATGAGAACGGGTTAATTCCGTAACATCCTGGATCATCATGAGTGCAATTTTGTCTGTTTGTGAATCCGGATGATTGATCCATTGCAAGTCGACCTGGAGGGTCATATCCGTATTATCGATACTTATTGGAAGAGAAACGCGCGAGTGCTCCACCTGTCCCGCATAGAATTCATCCAGCACATTTGCGAAAGACTTCAAATTCCCTCTAAAGAATTCACGATAATGAACGCCCGCAAATGGGGCAAAATAATTTCGCATCAGCTTTTCCGAACTTGAACTGTATTTCATGAGTTTGCCTGATTTGGCAAACACAAGCGTGGCAATTTTCGATTCTTCCGTAAAGAATTTTCCTATGAGGCTCTCCCAGCTGCTTTCATCTTCCTCTTTCAGGCTTACCATAAAGAGTCGAAGTAACACCAGTAAAAACAAAATACCCAGAAGAAAATATTTTAGCCGAATAGAATAATAGTAAAAGTTGATCGAATAGGAAATAAAATTCAGCTGGCCCCTTTCTGTTGAAATCACAAAGATCGGGGGGGCGTTTTTGGTTGCATGATAAATAAACAAGTGCTTAATTGCGCCCCAATAGCCTGCAAGGGGTTTGAAGTCCTGATCCAGAAGGATCAGGCGCTTGGTGCTCAAAATTAAATATTCAGATGCTCCCGTCGGATTGATAGTAACTCTCTTGATCTCTCTCCAGTATTCCGGAGCAATCCACTCCTTTTTGGCTGTGTATAAAAAGTTATCACGAACCCGTAAAATGTAGGAATAGCCATCTCTTGTTAAGAGAAATAATTGCTTTCCTTTTGGCCCGTCATAAACGATAAAATTCAGTAACCGGTCCACAAAGGTTGAATTTTGTAAAAAAGCACCTGTTTGTGAATTGATCACAATTAAATGGTTTTCAACAATTTTCCCGAATGCACCACTGAGGGTCATGATAATTTCTTTGCCGGGTATTTTGGGGAAAATATCCGCAATATGAAGAAATCCGCTGCTTCCCGGTAGGGATTTAATCGACCAAAGGCGGTTGCCTTGGTTATCGAAACAAATCAATTGAGATTTTTTTACGGGACTGTCTGAAAACGGGCGAATAAAAAAGAAGCGCTGTGAAGCCGTATGTTCCTTGCAAACGGCTTCATAATAACCAATATTCGCTCTGTATCCAATAGGAAGCTGAAATACAGGGCGGCTCTCTGTGCCAAGAGATATGGCATAAACCCCAAAACGTTTTTGATCGGGCAAGTCTTTTCGAATATAAATCAGAACATCCGGCTGCCCATCGTTATCCCAGTCGGTGACTCCGAGAAGAACAATTTTCTTCGTGTTGGCCAAGTGATCAAAAATGACTTGTTTTCGAATAAATTGTCCCGAATATCCGAAAATTTCCAAAAACAAAGAGGCATTCCGGGTCTCGAGAATCAGAAATTCTTTCCCGGGCCGGGTAGCGAAAATGTCGTGTATCGCAATATCTTTGCATTTCCCCAAAAGCAATATTTTGTTGGGTGTTCCCTGAATATTTGAATAATAAAGGAGCTGGTCGCTTTTGCTGCGTCTGGACGTCTTCTGTTCGCTCACAACCAGAATCTCATCATCCCCGTTGTTGTCCAGGTCATTAATTCGAACCTGTATTTTCCCGGGAAAGATTTTTTGGGTTATTTTATTGAAAATATGCGGATTCCGGGCATTGTTGCTAATGCTCGTATTTTTTTCAAAGAAGATAAGCAGGGCATAAAAAAACAGGGATAACAAAATGAAGGAATTTAGAAATAATTTTATTTTTTTGAGAGGCATGAGGAAAGTATCTTTTTTGTGCAAATTGATTTTGCTGTAATTTACACAACCCGCCTCAAAAAATCAATAGCATTTTCGTTTTGGCAGCAGAATCGTTAAAAAAAATTCCACCGGCCGGGTATGCGGGTAAGTCCGGTGGAATTTTAAAAGCGGTCAGCCGTTTTGCTTGTTTTTTCTCACTTTCAATTTCAGGCTGCATCCGGCACCGGTTCTTTTTATCATTCGAATTAACCAATTAGGGCATTAATTCTTGCCGGTGTCGCTCTCTCCCACGATTTTCCGAATGGCTTCCTCAAGAAAATCCACCGTGGGTACAGAGGCGGGCTTTCCGTCAATCAGAAATGTTCGGCAATCCAGGGAATAGCGTTCTGATGGGCTGGCATTTTCTTGCAGATCATGTCCGTTGATCCGAATGGTCGGGGACCCCAAAAAGTGGGCCCGTTTTGCCTGATTGAGATCTTTAATTTGAACGCTGTGAATTCCGGCCGGCCACCCATTTTTCTTTAAAGCCGTCACCAAATTTTGAAGGGTTTCTTCGGTGTGTGGGCATTTTGGATTGTACAAAAAATCAATTTTCATGGCTGCTCTCCTTAGGTTAAAAAGAACTCTAATTGATTTTGATCAATTTTCCAATTTTTTCCAACTTTTGCCCATTGGCGTGCGCCTCAAAACGAAACAAATAGAGTCCATTGGCAAGCGGGGCACCATCTCCGTCATGCCCATCCCAGCGGATGGTATTGAATCCGACGCTTGCCGCAAATGACGGCAATGTCTGAATAAGCCGACCCGACAGGGTGTAGATTTTTAGCGTAATGTCCGCCGGGCGATTAATCTCAAAAGAAAAGGTTGTCCAGTCCTGAAACGGATTCGGATAGGGATAAAGTTGCTGCACAATCAACTGATCCTGAGGCATAATGGTGAAGTGAATGGTTCGGGTTGATGAATTGTTGGAATTATCCCATGCCTTCAACTCGGCGGTGTGGGTTCCAACAGGAATATGGGGCAAGGGATATTCCAATTTCCCGGACAGGTAACTTCCGACATCGTATTGAAAATAACTGGTAATATCCCGTTTGGCAGCCGTTTCATTGTCGAGAGTCAGCGTAATTTTGTGGCCGATGTCTCCGGCAATATTGATTCCGCTTTGCTCATCGGTGAGGGTTACCTCCATGACCGGGTTGGGACCGAGCAAATCGCCATCCAGGAAATCCTGATTTTTAAACCCAATCTGAATCTTTGGCCCCTGATTATCTACAAGTCCCTTTGCCGTTCCGTCAACGGTAATTCCTTCTTTATAGCCGGCCCCGTCAATGTCCGCATTCCAGATGTAGGCGCTGATCCGCCCCAGATTTCCGCCGTAACTGATATCTTTCGGAACAATGAAGCGGATTGAAAACCGGCCGTTGGTCACATCCTCCTCGCCTCTGAAAATGGGACGACCCGGCAAAATATAGTGAATAGAAGAACCTACCGCTGTTGTGTACGTTACAGGCCGTTTTGAATCAAAGGCCTTCAGATAAACCCGTCCGTTAAAATCGGTTTGTCGCACCCCATTTTTGAGAACGGTACCCGTCACCAATATTTTGCTGAGAGCTTTTAAGCTGTCCGGGTAGATTTTTTCCAATTTAACATCTAATGTGGGAACCGCCAGATTAAGTGTTGGATCTCCGCAAAGCCAGTATTTCTGATCGTTCAGGCCGTTTGATGAAGCAATTTTAGCCAGCTGCAGGGCTTTTCCAACACGAAGGGTTTTGTTGGGCTTAACAAATAATTTTCGGAGATAAATTTTATTAAAGGACGCATTTTGTGACGCAAAAACATCCCGTGCCGAAGACAAAAGCGCAATGGCCCCATTGTCCGCTTCCGTAACCAATTGTTCGGTCATACTCTGTTCTTCAGGCAAATCATATCGCCCAAACGCGCAGGTCGCTGTAATCCAGAAGGCCAGCCGTCCGGCATTTTGAATACGCGGCAGATCTTTACTGACCTGAAGAACCCGTTCGTGAGCCAGCAGGCGTTCGTTTCCGTGCCCCAGATAATTAATCATCAGGCATCCCTGATTGATTTTTTCAACAAAGTCATTTTCTGCAGCCGGTTTTCGTCTGCCAGAGGCGGCGGCGTCCAAAACCATTGGGTATTCCGTCAAGTAAATTTTATTCTTATCGTAAAGGGCGGGATAATAATGTTCGGCAATATCTTCGGCATCCCTTGTGTGGATGGTCTCATTTACATTGCCCTTTGAGATGTCGCCGAACTCATCATCCGCGACAATCGTTACCTGATTCCGCCAGGGGGCAAAGTTGGGGTTTGATTCGTAATCAACAATCTTATTCAGTACATTTTCGGCCTGGTCCGTCGTTTGACTGGGAATCCGGCCAATGGCGTAATCAATAAGATGATCGTTTCCATTAACACTTGCATACCAATCGTCAGAGGTTAGGGTACTATATTCATCGAGGCTGGAATCCTCGTAGGCGGGAATCCAATTCTCATCCGAATGACCCAGAATATTTTTGTAATCGTAGTCGCCATCACCGTAAAGCAAAACGTATTGCGGGCGTTTTTCCCAGTGAAAATACACATATTTAAGAAAGTCGCGGATAGCCGTCGGATCAAATAACCCTCCTGAAAACTCATCGTACACATCCTGGATTTTTACCACGGTCGTCGCCAAATTATCATGAGTTTCCCGAAGATTTTTCAATCCCATGGCCACATTGTAAAAATCGCCGTGAGAAATGATGAGAAAATCGGCACCGTTTTGCGGATTACGTAAATCCGAAGGCTCATCTTTTATGAGTGCCCCGGGCGTTTTGAACGCCCTGGACTCCACAACGGCCAGCCTCAGGGGACGATCGGACGGAGGGGTCAGGGAAAATCGCAGATTTTGCCGGGAGAGAGTCCAATCCTTCAAGAGCCGTACATTTTGAAAATCGGTGACATCCAGAACCCAGGGCGTCGATTCATCCACTCCGGATACCGTGTATTGGTATCCGACCCCGTCGGCCGGTGTATTGAAAAAAAGCATCCCATCGCGAAGGGCAAGCTTCCGGGGATACTCCACTTCAACCCAATCCAGGTAAAGCTGACTGGTGGGTGTTTTCCCGTCGTATTTAATCGAAAGTGTGTTCCCGCCGTCTTTTGCTCCGGCCACATTCGGAACCGACACCTTTTTCAGGGTGAATGCATAAAATGCCTTCGTTGAAATCAGTTCCGAATTCAGGTACAGGCGAATATGCTGTTTTCCCCCGCTCGGAGAGTACATTTGAAACATAAGATTTATGTGGCGGTCCGGGACCAAATCGGGCAGAAGCAGCGAAAGCGATTTCTCTTCCTGCCCCAGAAAATTCAGCCCAAGCCAGACCATTCCCGAATGGAGAATATTGTAACGTTCATCTTCCCAAAAAATATGCCCGGCAAACTCCGTTCGTTCGGGTAAAGCGGCATTTGGGGGGGCTGAAACTGCCTGTATCCGTTTTCCCGGTATCCCGTCGTTGAATGTAATCCAGTAAATATTCTGAGAGGTGTACGGGTTAATGTAGTGTTTCCAGGGGCGAGTACCGTCTTTGGGATCATAATCCCAGCCCGACACACTCTTCCCGTAGAAAAGAAGGTAGTCTCCTTCATCAAAATGACCGTCCTGGCCGTCCGACACATAGATGGCATTTTCCAGCAGGCTGTCGGGACGCGGGACATTCAACCCGCGAGGAAGGGTTTTCCCCCCATTATTGAAGATCTTCAGTGTTTTCGGATCAATAGTGGACAGGTTAATGCCATTGTCTTTAAGAAATTTCCCCGTAATTTTATAGATACCATCCTCATAAACCGGGAATTTATAAAACGTCCGGTTATCCTGAAGCCGAAATCTTTTTCGAAGGGATTTCTGCCGGGTCGAAAAAATCCATTTGCGCGCCTGATCAAAATTAATGACGGCATTTTCGTAGGTACTGACATCCCGGGAGCCCTCCTCGACCTGAAAAGAACCCGTGGTTTTCCCTCCCGAAAAATCAATTCGCAAACGCATTTTGGTTGTAATTTTGACGAGATGTTGTGCCGGATTGTATTGAATCGGATTCAGGCGAATCCGCGCGATAAACAGATCTTCCATGAATCCGGAATCCAGAACCTCTGCCAGTACGCCGGGGACAAAATGACGGGTTTCGAAATAATTTTCCGGAAGTTGAAAATAGGATTGGTACATGCCGTCGACTTTTTTCCAGGATAATCTCGGAACAACGTCGGCATCGGGAAGAGAGATCGACTCCGTTTTTAAAAGTTGAATTTTTACCCGGGCATGAGGTGGAATTCCAATTGGCAAAACGGTGACGGGCACATCCGGTCCGGTTGTTACCCCGTCGGTTGCATCCAAAAAGAAAAATCGGTGGAAAATTCTTCCACCGATTTTTACGGAATCATCCTGAAGATTCAGCAGATCATAATCAAGGGTCAGGGAGTGATCGGAGGAAGCGATTATTTTAACCGGGGACTTTTCAAGCGCCTCACTTCCGGAAAAAACCAAACGGTTAAACGCAAAGATCAGTCCAAGTAAAACGAGCAGCCGAAATACGAAGAATCGGTCAAAATAGTGCTTCCTTACCATGGATCATTCCTTTAAAAGGGCTTCAAAAAGATTGTGGGCCGCCTCTGTTGACCAGTCTCTGGCACCGACGGCACGGCCAAGAATTTCACCATTCTTTTTTACAATGTAGGTGGAAGGCAATCCACGCACACCGTACATTCCGTTTACCTGACTTTTGGGATCCAGTACAAAATGAAATTTCAGATTTTTGCCCTTCAGCCAATTCTTCACCTGGGAAGCGCTTTCTCCGGCGTCAACTGCCAGAATAACAAACTGATTGCCATATTTTTTCTGGAGATTGGTCAATAGGGTTTGCATAGACGGCATTTCTTTCACGCACCAGGGGCACCAGGTTGCCCAAAAATTCAAAAAAACCACCTTTCCGCGAAAATCAGAAAGTTTTACCTGATTTCCATCGAGATCCGTTGCCGTAAAATCCATCGCTTCCAGTTTTTGAGTGGGGGACTGAATCTGCAATTCGGCCATTGACTTCTTAATAATATCCGACAAATTATTAACGGTGGCTTCGTCCAGCGATGTTTTTTCACTTTTCTTGGATGACGTTACAGCCTCGGAAGAAGACGTTTGCCCTGTGGTGGAGGTCTTTGCAATTTTGGACGGGTTTGCAGGCACAGCTGCGGCTGCTTTCGCCTGATCCGTATTTGACTTTTTAGAACATCCGCTGAATTGCCAAATGGCAAAAACACTTGCAAGTAAAATAATCCATACCGCTTTTCTTGACATACACATTCTCCTTTCATTTCCAGATGAATAATAAAAATTTATAAAATATAAAAAATAATATGAATGAAAGCAACATTTTAAAATAGAGCTCTATCCTTGTTAATAAGCCCCAAACAGAATCCCTTTACAAAATCATTTATTTTTTGTGATTTATTTTACACGTTCCCCGCCAATCGGTTCCGGTTAAAAATAAGAATAGTGTTGATTATTTGACAAAAAATTGTTTTTTTGAATACAAACCACTGGCCATACTTGAGAAACCAAATGCATTCATTCTGGAAGAAAATCCATTTTATTCACGAATCTTCTCTGAAATCAAAACAGGCTGATGAATTACTGAACACCTATTTTATCCGCCCGGTGGCTTCCCTGTTTGTGGGACTCCTTTACCCGACGCCCCTCCTGCCCATTCACGTGGTCTTGTTGGGGAGCCTTTTCGGAATCGCCTCTGCAATTCTTGTCGGTTTCGGACAATTGACCTGGGGCGGCATTTTTCTCTTCATTAAAAACATTCTGGATGCGGTAGACGGTCAACTGGCACGCTCCCGGCATCAAGAAGATCGGCGGGGACGTTTTCTGGACTCCATTTCGGACTTTTTAGTTAATTTTCTTCTGTTTGGCGCGATGGGGTGGCACCTTTCAAAAACACATGGTGGCGCAGAAATCTGGATTCTAACGGCTCTGGCCTTTCTCTCTCTGTCCCTTCGGGTATCCTATTTTGTTTACTACTTTGTTGCCTATTTGCACCTGGAGCAAAAATTACAACAAAACCGCCAATTTGAAATCCTTACCGAATCCGATCGTCGGGGCGACCCTCTGGCGTTATTTCTGCAAAAAATTTACATTATTCTTTATAGTTGGCAGGATCGCCTGGTGGGTCGGCTGGATCGATGGTGTATTGGAAAAGGCCCCCATGCGCCAAACGGTAATCGGCAGGAATTCCTGAACTGGTGGTACAGCCATTTGCAGTCTCTTCGGCTCTCCAGTTTTTTGGGGTTGGGGACTGAACTGACGCTCGTAATTTTGGGGTTGCTTTTAAATGAAATTGATTTTTATCTCTGGTTCAACGTTATTTTTTTAAATGCATACGCCGTCTTTTTGATTGTCCTCCGCAAACATCTGGCACGCAAAAACGCACACCATTTTTTGGACTAAGTTCCGGACAACAAAATGCCCTGCTGAGCCTCAGGCATCCAAACGCGCCGGATTTCCCTTGCCGCCTGCGCCTTCATTTTCTCCCCGGA
>JAADHR010000146.1:19594-73322 GCA_013151735.1 Calditrichota bacterium
GGTGTAGAATAACCCTCAATCGGGGGAGTCTTTCTCATATCTGTAATTTCTGATGGGTTGTTTTTTCTGGAATTGTCAATCGCGAGGCTTTTGGCACAATAATTGAGCCTTACCATCGTGAACGTTAAAAATAACCAAAACGAGGAGGTTTAAAATGAGACAAAAAATGATTATGACATTCGCAATTGTGCTGGGACTTTTGACATTCGGCGAGTGGGCCATGGCTCAATCAGCCGGGCAGAGCAACACTCCCATGCCAATGAAAAACAGCATGATGCAAATGCGTCAAAAGGCCATGGGCAATACCGCAAGTGCCCAGGCAAAACCCGGTATGATGCAGGGCGGCATGATGGGCATGATGAGTATGATGAAGGGGAATGGCATGATGGGCATGCACGATCCGCTGTTTAAAACCCTCTACGCTTATGGGTGTCCGGGATATTTATTGAAAGTATCCACTCCCCTGGGTCTTTCCCAGGAACAAGTCCAAAAACTGGAAAACCTGAAGCTGAACTTTAAGAAGGTGGCTGTTCAGAATAAGGCCGACCGTCAGGTTGCAACCATCGAGCTCAAACAAATTCTAAATGCAAATAATCCGGATTTTAAAAAGGCCCGGGCAAAGGTTAATCAAATCAATGCGTTGGAAGGAAAGCTGCGCGTAACATTCCTGAGCACAATTGAACAGGGACGTCGGGTATTGACGCCGGATCAATTGCAAAAACTAAAAGCACTTTCAGCCCAAGCGCCTATGACAAAATGTAAAACAGGCATGATGAAATAGATCAGACCCAAAAGCTGACGGGGCAGGGCTGAAAACTCTGCCCCATTTTTTTAGGATAACTTAAATAAGGAGGAAAAAAGAAATGATGCACGGATTTGGCTGGGGCGGTATGTGGTTTGGATCCATTTTTTGGCTCTTGTTTCTGGGAGTCATTATATGGGGCATTCTTTCCTTTACCCATAACCAAAAGAGAGAAAATCGCGAGATAACCACTCCAAGAGATGAAACACCGCTTGAAATTTTGAAAAAGCGTTACGCAAAGGGAGAACTGACTCAAAATGAATTTGATGCCATGAGGAAAAAATTAATTGAATAAGACATCATTTTTTGAGTATATTAACGAGTGTGTTTCAAAATTATTTTTTGGAGCAATTGTGGCGGGGTGCCTTTGCGACTAAAAACAGGGCCCGGACTGCCAGCATATTTAACCATTGCAAATAACAAAAATACCCTTAGTTTGGGTTTGGAACACAGACAGACCCAAATCTCACAACGAATACGGGAGGAAAAATGAGCACCGATTTAAGCGTTCACACCCTGGTTGATTTAGTCAGCTATCAAGCGGACTCCGTGGTCAGCAAAACGCTCCTGAAGAAGGATGCCGGGTCTGTAACACTCTTTGCTTTTGATCAAAATCAGGCTTTGAGTGAGCATACGGCTCCCTACGATGCCCTTGTCTACATTATGGATGGTGAGGCTGAAATCACCATTTCCGGGAAACCGTTTATTTTAAGAACGGGAGAAAGCATCATCATGCCGGCCAATGATCCCCACGGCCTAAAAGCAACCCAAAAATTTAAGATGATGCTGGTCATGATCAAATCCTGAAAGGGTTTTTTATCAGAAACAGGGCTCAACCTTTTTACCCCGAAAGCGCAAATTAAAGAGAACGAATAAAAACAGCCATCCAAATAATAACAGTACGATATTGCCTTTTCGTCCCTGTTTTCATCCAAAAAACTAATGAATCCTTATAAAATTGTGTAGAATATTCTGCACAATTCCAGATAAAGTAAAGAATATTGTCTAATGTCTCATTTTAATTTCCTCTGAATAAATCCAGCTTATTTCATAAATAACAATACCCTATCGGCGCAATTATTCCATGGCATAGGGTTTGCGTTTACTATGGACAACAAGAAAACTGAAAAAACACAAATAATACATAAGGAGAAAAATCATGATGGTAGGAATGGGATTTGGATCGGTATTCGGGCTACTTGCCCTGTTATTAATTGGTTGGGGTGCGTTTAACCTGTTTAACTCAAATCGAAACAGGGACCACTCTTTTTCACCAGGCAACACACCCGGCCGTTATTCGGACGCCCTGGATATTCTGAAACAGCGTTATGCCCGGGGCGAAATTTCGCAGATTGAATACGAACGCATGAGACAGGATCTTGGCAATTCATGAATTTGCGCACGTATCTGATCCGCAAATTCCCCAATTCTTTAAACCAGTATAAAGGACGGCCATAATGACACTTATTCCTGATTGGATGTCCAATGTGCATCCGCTCATCGTTCACTTTCCCATTGCCCTTCTGGTAATTGCCGTTGCGGCTGATTTTGTGGGACTTATTCTGCGACGCCAAACGTGGCTAAAACCGGCCGCATTGTGGCTTTATGTTTTTGGCGCACTGGGAACCATCGGCGCCTATCTTTCCGGTAAGCAGGCTGCAGACATTGTTAAATTTCCGCCCCCGGCTTTTCCGGTTATCAGTACACACGCCGATCTGGCTCTTTTTACGATGTTGTTTTTCAGCATCTATGCTCTGTTACGGTTTCTAATTTATTGGAAAAAATGGGATCATCGTCCGGTTGTGGCTGTCCTTTTGTTTGTTGTGGCAGCGGCCGGACTTGGCCTGATACAGCAAACCGCTGAGCGGGGCGGTGAGCTGGTTTTTCGCTACGGTGTGGGCACCAAGACACAGGCCGTTCCTGCAGCAGCATCCGAAAATAAAACCCCCGCAGCAGCCATTGTCGTTGGCGAAAAAGGGTCCTGGCGCTGGAAGGCGGGTACGGATGCTCCGGCCACATTACGCCAGAATTTTAATCTTCTTCGGGGAAATTGGAAAAACTTGGTTTTGCAGGGTGTTCAGTTCAAAAACGGTACCCCGGCTTTAGACATTCAATCAAAAAGCAATGAACCCTTTTTATTCGATTTCGGACCAAATCTTGAAAATGTGCAAATTACGGCATGGGTCAATCTTGACGGGTTTAAAGGGCGTTTTTTTCTGGCACACCACATTTTGGGCCCGGGTGCCTACACATTTTTTGAAGCAGAAAATAACCAGGCCAAACTGGGACAAATGAAAAACGGCGTTGTAAAAGTTTTCGACACAGGGGAATTCCCCCAGAAAACCTGGTTGACTTTTAAAGCCGTGAGCAGCAAGGGACATTTCCGCGGCTACATCAATGACAAATTGGTCGCTCACGGTCACGGCTCCGATCCGGAAGCCGGGGCCGCAGGCTTTGGCTTTTCCGGCACGGGCAACATTCAGATTGCTGAAATCGATGTGATTTCGCTGGACGAGGCAGTACCTATGATGAATATGGAACACCAGAATATGCCTCACTAATCTTCAAATTCTATACGTAACTTTTGAGGGAGCTTTTTATGAAACGAAGAAATTTTATGCAAACATCTACCATTTTAACCGCGGCTGCGGCCCTTTTGCCGACCCATTTGCTCAGTAAGCCGGTCATGGCCGCCAACGCCCAAAAATTTCCGGCCCCGCTGAAACCCGTCATGGACGGCGATGTGAAGGAGTTCCACCTTTTTATCGATATCCATCAACAGGAATTCGTGCCCGGTTTTAAAATCCACACGCTGGCCTTTAACAATCAGGTGCCAGGACCGGAAATTCGTGTTAAACGCGGGGATAAGGTACGGGTTATTTTCAAAAACAAAACCGAGCTGAACCACACTATCCATTGGCACGGGATGCATGTTCCCTGGCGCATGGACGGTGTGCCTTATGTGACCCAAATGCCGGTGATGCCCGGGCAGGAGTTTGTGTACGAATTTACCGCCGAACCGCAGGGCACCCATTTTTACCACTGTCACTGGGGAACGTTATTACACATGCAGGCCGGTATGTACGGCAGCCTGATTGTAGAGGAAGACGACGATCCTATTCGCAAGCGCTTTCCTTATGAGCGCGAATACACCTTACTGTATTCGGCGCACGATGTGAACTTTTTGCGTGAAGAGATGAACAGCATGCTGGAACGCATGAAAGAACGCATGTATCTGATGAAAACCGGACGGTTTAACAAAGAGCGTTTTGCCGTATTCAATACCAAAGAAGAATTTGTGCAGGCCGTTAAAAACGGCTATCAGCCGCCTTACGTGGTAAACCGCCGGGCGCCTGCCGACTTGCCGGTCGCCAACTGGTTTACGGTCAACGGAAAATCGTATCCCATGACGCCCAATTTGTACATCAGAGAAGGTGAGAACATCCGCGTCCGTTTGATCAATGCCGGCATGGAAGAGCACTACCTGCATTTACACGGGCACGATTTTTGGCAGGTGGCCGATGACGGTCTGCCGGTGCCGCAGCCCTGGCAGCGCAATACCTTACGATTGAGTCCGGGTAAAACGCTGGACATTATTATCGAGGGCAAAAACCGCGGCATTTGGACATTTCACGATCACGATACACGGCGGGTAACCAATAACGGGCTGTACCCGGGCGGCAACCTTTTGGCACTGGTGTACGAAGATCTGCCCGCCAAAGAGACGGAACTGAACATGATGGCTAAAAAAATGGGACTGAAAAACCTTCCCGTTGTGGCTTTAGATGAATAACCCCCCGGTTAGAGGGATGAACAGAAATTCTGGAGATTAAAATGTACTTTATAAAAAACATATTCTTGCTTGCATTTCTGGCGGCTTTATTGCAAGGCGCCTCGGCCCAGGTCAGGCCGGAAACCCAACTGGGCGCCCGCGGAGTCATGTCTTTTAATACCGATATTCGCGGCAGCCAAAAAGCCACCAGCGTAAACGACTTTTCCGATACCGGAATTTTATTGGGCTTCCGGCAAAAATTGTACAGCAATTTTCGAGGCCAACTGGTTATTGGACTCCAATTTCCGGATGCCGATTCCGATTTGGGTCAGGTGTTTTTTCATCAGACCTTTTTAAGAATCGAAGATCAGAAGAACATTCTTAAAATGGGGCGTTCGCGCGTGCTCAGCGCTTTGATTGAATTTCCCACGTTACGCGATGACGACGCCCTGCCGCTGACCGACGCGCTGAATCCTTTCTCTTCCGGAGAAAACACGGAAGACAATCAATACGGGAATGTCATCGAAGCGGCGCATGTGTTCGCCCAGCGTTACTGGCTGCGCCTGCATGGCGAACATTTTACCCAAACCCCTCAGCCTCCGGCCACTTCCGAAACCGATTTCAGTTTAAATGCCGCGGGACTGGCTTTGGAATACCGGGTACCGGAAACGCAGATCTGGAACCGGCCGCGTATTCAGCAACTGGGAATCAGTTTGAACAATTTTTTAACGGACCGGCAGGGCTATTCCAACCAATTCGACCAAACATTGAAAAATATTCTGGTATCGGGCATCTTTAACATCAAGCCCGATCCCGTTTATTTTGTGGACGCTCGTTTTCAGGTGGTGTACAATTTGGGATTTAACGAAATCAAAACCATCGCCAATTATTACGATTTAACACGAGCCACAGCGGCGGCGCATTTTTTCTCTTTGCGTTTTTTGTATCGTAAATTAGAACGTCCAACCCTGCAACTGGCTCTTTCCGGCGGATTTAAAGTCTTTCCGAATTTAACGCGCCAAACCAAACAGTGGCAAATGGTGGCCAATGCTTTTTATCGCCTGGGCGAGAATTTTGATCTGGCAGTTCAGGTGCAGCATGCGCGTTTTAACGGCGATTTACAAGCTTTGTACGGGAAAAGCGAAACGCGCTTTCAGGCGGGTTTCGTTTATTCTATCGATCAGCGCTGGAACAAACAATTTGACGACCGCAATTCGCTGTTGAATTTAGAACACGGTTATATTCCGTAGGCTTAAAAAGGCAAAAAAAATGAAAGATGAAACAGAAAAAATCAAGAAACGTTATAATCGCACATCGGTGGTATTTGATCTGCTGGAAAAACCCATGGAGGGGTTTTCCGCCGGATGGCGGGAAGACATCATCAGCGAGGTATCGGGCACCGTGCTGGAAGTTGGTGTGGGTACCGGTCGAAATATTCCCTATTATCCGGAAACGGTAAACGTGATTGCCATTGATTTCAGCAAAAAAATGCTCGACAAGGCACGGGAAAAATATGAGAACACTCACAAAAATGTCACATTTATCGAGATGGACGTTCAAAAAATGGACTTTAGCGATAACCGCTTCGATTGTGTGCTGACCTCCTGTGTTTTTTGTTCAGTACCGATTCCTGTATTGGGTCTGAAAGAAATACGCCGCGTGTGCAAACCAGGCGGAAAAATTGTCATGCTGGAGCATGTGCGCAGTACCCACAAAGTAATTGGCCCGCTGATGGATGCACTCAATCCGTTTCCATTGTTCTTATACGGTGCCAATATCAACCGGGATACTGTTGGGAATCTGAAAAAAGCCGGTTTCACCACCATTCATGTTACAGATTTGTGGGGAGATATCTTCAAAAAAATCGTTGTCATCAACGACAAATAGTGTGCAAAATTGCCGCCGGGTGGTTTGCATGAATGACCCCAAAAATGAGAAAATGTAATGAAAAATGAAAATCAACAGTCTTACTTCCGCGCGGTTGCTTTTGCAATCCCGTTGATCTCGTTCAGTGTTTTGGGGTTCGAGATTATTCTGACAAGAATTTTTTCCGTCATGCTTTCGTATCATTTTGTCTTTATGGTTGTTTCCTTTTCCTTACTGGGTCTGGGGCTTGGAGGAATGTCCTTGCGCCTGTGGCAGAAGCTATCACCGCGGGCGGAGATCGGCGGATCGGCAGCGCTCTTTGCATTATTTATCTCCGTTTCCGTCTTTGCCATTATCAATTTGCCAATCTACGAAAACAGCTTTTTTGTCGATTTCCGATTATGGATTTACATTGCCCTGTCGACCCTGCCCTTTTTTTTCGCGGGTCTGGCGTTTGCAGCCATCTTTCAAAAATTTGCGGGCAGGAGTTCTATTTTATACGGCCTGGATTTGGTGGGCGCGACCCTTGGTGCGCTGGCGGCGGTGCTTTTGCTGGACACGTTTGGCGGTATCCGAGCGGCTTTTATTATCGCAATCGTGGCCGCCCTTGGAGCAATCCTTATCGGCCTGGCAGAAAATATAAAATTTCTTTTAAGGTACATTGGCGTTATCGTCATCCTCTTTCTCTTTCTTTTCTCTGCCAGCCTGTTTTCACCTAAGGTTCCGGTAGCGATGGATTTTAATAAGGATATGTATCGGATATTGAATAACCCCGGTGAAAATGCCAAAATTATTGACACCAGATGGAGTGCTTTTGGGCGAACGGATTTGGTGCAAAGCTCGGTTACACCCAATGAAATGGTTTTGTTTGTTGACGGCGCGGCCGGGACGGTGATGTACAACCTGGATTTTCTTCTGAATAACAAGCAGGAGCAAATGCAGCTTCGCAGCCATTTCGGTCTGTTTTTCCCCTTTTATTTTTTAAAAGATAACGAAAAGGACAATGCTCTGATCATTGGAGCCGGAGGGGGCCGCGATGTGGTTGTGGCACTACTTGGCGGCGTTAAACAGATTACAGCCGTTGAGGTTAACCCGGACCTTGTGGCGCTGGTCAAAAAATACGAAACCTTTGACGGCGGTATTTACACCCGCATACCCAATGTCAAAGTGGTTGTGCAGGAAGGCCGGAACTATCTGCGCACCGTTCACAAAAAATATGATCTCATCATGCTCTCCGTTCCTATTACCAAAAGCAGTCGCAGCCTGGAAGGGTTTGCACTAACCGAAAACTTTCTGTTCACGGTTGAAGCCCTCCGGGATTACCTGGATCACCTTACCCCGGAAGGCCGAATTGTAATTGTGGCACACAACAGCGCAGAAATCTACCGCCTCGTTTCGCTGGCCCTAACGGCATTCGGAGAAAAAAATATCTCACAACCTGAGGCTATGAAACACATTTATACTATCGGCTCAACAATGATGCCGACAATCGTCATTAAAAATCAAGCTTTTACAAAAGAGGCTGTCGGTCCCCGGCATGTTGTCAGCCACCGGCTGGGGTTCGATCGGGGCAATCTGTTTTTTCCTTACATCCCGCAGCAGACGATCAGACTCTCCGAACGACTGGGGGCAGATTCCCAGTTACAAATGTTCGACCAGGTTTTAGTTTATATTTCGAAAGGCAAGGTAACCCTGAATCAGCTTATCCGGAGCGCATCCATAGACATCAGTCCTACAACTGATGACAGTCCATTTTTTTACAAGCAGGAACTGGGGCTGCCAAAACCCTTCGGGTTTTTTTCCGTATTTGTTTTCCTGGTACTGATCCTCCTGGCGATTCCGCTTGCGGCAACCAAAAGCCGTTCTGCGGTTTTAAAACCGTTCGTTCGTTTTCCGCAGATGAAAATTTTCCTGCTGCTGTTCTTCACCATGGGTACCGGATTTATGATGATAGAAATAGCTCTCTTTCAGAAATTAACCCTATATATCGGACAGCCCGTTTTCACGTTAACGATATTGCTGACGTCTCTTTTACTCGGCACCGGAATCGGCAGTTTAACCAGCTCGCTGATAAAAAAACGGCTGGCAACAGCCCTGTCGTTTGCTGCCCTGTCGACCTTTTTGGTGCTTTTGGTCTATAGTATTTTCCTGAACCATATATTTTCGGCTGTTGCGTCCGCTCCGCAAATCGTGGCGGCGGTAATTCTCTTTCCACTGGGTTTCCTTTTGGGTTATCCGTTTCCACTCTCGATTCGGCTTATGAAACAGTATCATCTGGAAAAATACGTGGGCTGGATGTGGGGCGTTAACGGGATCGCTTCGGTCACAGGTTCTATCCTTGCCATGATAATCGGCATCCGGGCGGGGTTTACCTACGCCCTGCTGACGGGCGCATTTCTTTACACGGGAATTGCGGCGTTCTCTTTCATTTTGATCCAAAAAGAGAGGGCCATACCTGATACATCTGCCGGAATGGATCATCAATGATCCGATTCTCCGGCATTTTTATGCCCGGACATTTGTGTGAATGCTACGGGAAAAAAACCAAAAGGAGGTTCAAAATGACTAAAGACCCTGTTTGCGGAATGCAGGTGGATGAAAAAACCGCCGCCGAAAAAAGCGAGTACCAGGGCAAAACATTTTACTTTTGCTCACCGGGCTGCAAGGCGACTTTCGACAAAGAACCCCAAAAGTTCGCTGCCGAAAATTCCGGCCACTCTGGTCACCACCACCATTAGCAGGACTTGTGCGGGAGCCCGGCTGATTTGGTCTCCACTCAAATCGGCCGGGCTCATTTATGCGGCTGAAGCGGGGTTCTTCAGCGTCCTGGTACATTTTTATCCCTATTTACTTTATTTCAGGTTATTTAATGCGTCAAAATTATTTTTTTAAAAATAAATTTATGGCCGAAAATGAAAGATAAAACAGTACATATTATCGGTGCAGGCCCCGCCGGCCTGATTGCCGCCATTACCCTTGCAAAAGCAAATTATCAGGCAATTGTGCACGAAAAAAACAGTGAGGTTGGCAGCCGCTTCAATGGGGATTTTCAGGGACTTGAAAATTGGACGTCGAAAGAAGACGCCCTCTCTTTTCTGAAAAATATGGGCATTGCTGTAAATTTTCGCTGTGTACCCTATCAGACCGGCCATTTTTATGGTCCGAACCAAAAAGAGATTAAAATAAAGGTGGGCAGACCGCTCTTTTATCTCATTGAGCGTGGCAGCGGCAGCGGATCTTTTGATCAGGGATTGAAACAACAGGCCCTGGCCGCTGGCGTACAATTCGTATGGAACGACAATGTGCAAAAGTTTCCCGGGGAAAAAACAATCGTTGGTACCGGACCCAAAGCGGCCGATGTGATTGCCAAGGGCATTCTGTTCAAAACCTCCCATCCGGATGCGTACTATGGTTTTGTTGATGACCGCCTTGCCCCAAAGGGGTACGTCTATTTACTGGTAAACAATGGGAAAGCGACCTTCGCCACCTGTATTTTTGAAGATTTCCGCCACTCTCAGGATTATTTTGACCGCTCCCTTGAAAGCTTGAAAAAGACCCTGGACATCGATATTCGGGAGCCTGTTTCTTTTGGCGGATTCGGAAACTTTTTTCTGTCCGATTCAAGACACAAAAACGATAAGGCACTGTACGTGGGCGAATCGGCAGGTTTCCAGGACGCCTTGTGGGGATTTGGCATCCGTTACGCATTGCTATCCGGATATCTTGCCGCCGCAAGTATTATCATCGGCGGGGATTATGAGAAACTCATCCGCCAGTACATCCTCCCCGCACAAAAAGCGTCTTTAGCCAACCGACTGCTCTTTGATCTTTTTGGAAATTGGGGTCATCAACACCTGTTGAACCGGCTGAGCCGATCGGACAACGTCATTCATGTCCTGCAGAAATATTATCAGTTGTCTCTTTCAAAACGATTACTCTTCGGAATGGCAAAGCGTTGGTATCACACCCGTTTGATCGACAAACAATGCATGCACAAAGACTGTGACTGCGTCTGGTGCCGCTGCGGTAGAAACGAAAATGCCGGGGCAGTCGATCTGGAAAAACCATTATTTCTTCATAATATTTAAAGAGAATTACATAATGAAAGACACCGTATTAAATGCGCGCATTGTTTCGCCGGGCATTGCGATTGGAAAAACATTTTTGGTTCCGGAGCCCTCGTCGGTACTCACCGATAAACAGGACATCGATGTGGAAATGGAATTGCAACGATTTGACAAACAGGTCAAGCATATTGCTTCCGATTTATCGGAATTATTCCTGAGCATTTCCAAAGAAATTGATAAAAAGGATGCAGAAATCATTCAAACCCATCAGATGATTTTGGCCGATGAAGGGTTTAAGAAAAAGGTCATCAATCTCATTTCGGAAGAGTTTATCCCGGTTGAGGCAGCGGTGGAACGCGTGATGAACAATTTTTCCCGCCGGTTGGCAGCCTCTTCCAACGAACTCATGCGGGAACGCGCCATTGACTTCATCGATCTGGCCAGGTACTTTAAAAACCAATCGATCGAAAAACTGGGGATCCCGGAGGAAAAAATAGATAAAGAAACCATTTTGATTGTCGGAGAACTTTTTCCGTCAATTATTCTGGCGGGCAAGCGGCTGGCAACGAAGGGGGTTCTGGTTGAAAGTGCTGCCCCCACGTCTCATGCAGCCATTCTGGCGCGGTCGTTTGGTATTCCCGTACTGGTTGGCCCGCCCGATGTGTCAAAAACCATCCGTACGGGTACACCCATCATTATCGACGCCTACGATGGAAAGATCATACTCAATCCCTCCGCTCAAACACTGGATCGATACAAGAAACGCCTTAAGGAAATTCGCCAAATTACCAAAGCTTATCAAAAGATCCGGACTCTTCCGGCAAAAACACTGGATGGGACAAGAATTTCCCTGGGGGTCAATATTGAGCGGCTGGATGAGCTGCACCTCTTTTCACCGGATGAAATTGATAATGTCGGCCTTTTTCGCACCGAATTTTTATTTATGTACGATCAGACCAATTTCCCTTCCTTTGAACAGCAGGTCAGGTGGTACGAAAAAATCGTTAAACACATGAATGGCAAACCGGTTACCTTTCGGGTGCTGGATGTTGGAGGCGATAAATTTCTGCCCTATTTTTCCATGGGTAAACAGAACAACCCCTATCTGGGTCTGCGGGGGCACCGCGTGTTTCAATATCATCCGGAAATTCTGGAAACGCAATTACTGGCCATTCTTCGGGCAGCCGCGCACGGCCCCGTCAGAATTCTCTATCCCATGATCAACAATCTGGAAGAGGTAGATTATTTGAATGGAATTCTGAACCGAATTAAGACGGAAAACTCCAATTTTCAATTTGGCATCATGGTTGAAACTCCCGCCTCTGTTTTCATGATCCGGGAACTCATCCCCCACGTGGATTTCGTCAGTATTGGTACCAACGACCTGGTACAATATACTCTGACCGTCGACCGCAACAATGAAAACGTTATGCCCTTTTACCAGCCGTTTCATCCGCTTATTTTGCGTATGTTGAAACAGGTTGTGGATGCTGCGGGGGATTTCGGCAAACCGGTATCCGTATGTGGCGAAATCGCCTCTGATCCGCGCTGGACGCCGTTGCTGCTGGGATTGGGAATTCGCTCCCTGAGCATGGCCCCGCTGTTGATCCCGCCCATCAAGAAACAAATCCTTTCTTTGGAGATGGGGCCATGCCGGAAACTGGCAGAAAGAAGCCTGGCAACAAATTATGAAGCGGATGTTCAACGATTCTTAAATGATTTTTTCACAAAGACAGGGAAATAAACATGCTGAAAATAGCCAATTTTGTCATTCGTCACCGTCTTGTGGTCATTCTTGTTATTCTGGTAATAACGATTCTGCTGGGCTGGCAGGCTCTTCGGGTAGGCCTGAATGCGGATTTTTCAAGCTATCTGCGAGAGGATGATCCTCTTGTCCAACAATACAACCGCATCGGCAAGGTTTTTGGAGGCAATTCCATCGGCATCGCCCTGATCACCGCGGATGATGTTTTTTCGAAACCAAGTTTTGAGCTCATCAAAAAATTAACAGATGCGTATGGCAACATGGAAGGCATTAGTTATGCGACCAGCCTGACCAATGTGGTGGATTTCCGAAAAACGGAGTGGGGACTGCAGGTGGGCGCCCTGCTGGATAAAAGTAAAATCCCTGAAACACCTCCAGAGTTTTCCTCTCTGAAATCCTATGTGATGAGCAAAGACCGCTATGTGGGAACCCTGGTCAGCCAGGATGCAAAGGCAACGGCGATTATTTTGCGCTTTGGAGATACCGGAAACAAAACCATCTCACATTTCACAACCTCGCTTAAAGTCAAACAGGTAACGGATTCAATTATTGGACCGGGACAACTTTCCAAAGAAAAGATGAAGATTTATTTTGGCGGCATGCCTTTCCTCATTTTCAATATGACCATGCTCATCACCCATAATCTGGAGGTGCTGGTTCCCTTAATGGTCTTGATTCTGATGCTCATACTTTACATCGGATTTCGCAGTTGGGCAGGAGTTGTATTTCCATTATTAGTGGTCACAATAACGGTTACCTGGGTTGTGGGATTGATGGGTATTTTCAATTTGCAATTCGATCTGCTCACCGGCATTATGCCGGTTGTTCTGCTGGCGTTGGGCAGTGCCGATGGCATTCATCTTTTGAAGCGCTATTTTGAACGGCGCAGGAAGGGCGAGTCTGCCCGTGACGCAGCCCATCTCGTTTACAAAGAGATGGGCACACCCATCGCCTTGACAACGATTACCACCATGGTTGGATTCTCTTCACTGGCCATTTCTGACTTCACCGTTATCCGTCAATTTGGTTTACTCACGGCGCTGGGCGTATTGTTGGCTCTGGTCATTACCCTTACGCTCCTGCCGGCACTTCTGTCCTACAATATCCGCGTTAAACCGGGCAAAACCAAGAAGTCTTCCCATTCAACAATAATGGACCATCTGGCTCTGTTTATTGTTCATCGCAAAATCGGCATCCTCCTTGCAAGCCTGGTCGTGGTGATAGTTTCTCTTGCGGCCATTCCACGAATTGTCAAAGATGTGGATTGGTCCCTTTGCCTGGCAAAGGGCAGTTCCGCTTATCATGCCGAAATGATTCTGAGAAATGAGTTTGGCGGCTCGCTTCCCATTCAGATTCTTATCAACGGCGACCTTAAAGATCCGGCCGTATTGAAAACCATGCGCGTGATTGAGCGTAAGCTGGAAACCATTCCCATGGTAAGTAAGTCCACTTCTGTTGCCTCCGTCATCGCCGAAATGAACGCTGCTATGAATGACCGCTATGTTATCCCCGAAACCCGGCGGGGCGTAGCCAACTTGTGGTTTCTGATCGGAGACAAAGACATGATGAAGCAGATGGTTGCCGAAGACGATAAGGAGGCACTCCTGCAGGCGAGGCTGGACACCTGGCGAACCACGGCACTGGTAGCGGCAGTGGACAGCATCAATACTTTCCTGACCGGGCTGCCGTCTGAGCTTGCCGTCGTGGATTTGTCCACCGCACCACAATCTTTGCTGCCTGCCCTGCTGCAGATCAGGAAACAAACCCTGATGAAAAATCTGCGCCGCGATATGGAAAAATATGGACTAAGTCCATCCACCGACGAGCTGCGGCAAGTTGTTGCTTCCGCGATGAATGCACGACCGGATAAACCGGCCCTGCAAGATATCGGCCGGGCGGTTACACGTTATTTGCAGAGTCCTGAAGCAGAACTTGCATTGCCTGCTTTTTCCGTCCGCCGGATCACCCGTGCTGTCATCAGCCGTTTGCAACAGGGGGAAATTCCCAAAAAGGACGCCCTGACGCAAATTATCGTCCGTCAGGCTCCCGGTGCGGACCCTGCCGACACCGGCATGCTGGCCGAATCTCTGGTACAGGTTGTGCGGGTGGCTGCCGGCGAAAGTCGAATTTCCCCCGCTCTCGAAATCATTAAAAATCGCTTTAAAGGCTCTCTGGCCGAAAAAAAGAACCTTCTGCGGGATGTGAAAGGCAGTTTGTGGGAAGTTAATGAAAATGACCTGGTGATGGGTGCACAACAGGCGAAGCGCTTGTTCGCCGGCGAAAAAACGGGATCGTACCGTGAGGTGTCCTGGCGTTTTGCGCAAACGGGCCTTGCGCCTGTACTGAACCGCATGGAGGAGGAATTGACCCCAACACAGACCGAAAGCCTTTTGATCACCCTGATTGTCATCATCGTGCTGCTGTCCTTGATTTTTCGCTCACCTCTGGGAGGTGTGCTGGCTGTGGTGCCCATTACGATCACAATCCTCGTCAATTTTGCGGTTATGGGCTACACCGGCATCGGACTGGATTCCTTCACGGCCATGATTGCCTCTATTGCTATTGGGCTGGGTATCGATTACGCCATTCATTTCATCTCCAGATTCCGCGATGAGTTAAAAAAAGACGGCAATGAAGTGGCCGCGCTGCAACGCACGCTTGGAACAACCGGTATTTCCATTCTTATCAATACCCTTTCCGTGGGTCTGGGCTTTTCAGTACTTCTGGCGGCAGGCGGACAGCACATTCGCCGATTCGGGGGTCTAACGGCTCTGACCATGATTGTGAGTGCCATTTTCACCTTGATGCTGCTGCCCTCTTTATTCTTATGGGTCAGACCTAAATTCATGAGGCAGGCTATCCAGCACTCAGAAGAGACCAAAACAAAGAAAATCTGACACGGATTGCGCCACCCAAAACCGGAGCAAATAAGGAGTAACCATGAAATCGCCTAAAAATTATTTATTGATGAGTTTCTTTCTTCTGATCGCAGGCAGCGCCTACACGCAATCTGGCCAAACCGTCCTTGCCAGAATTGATTCAGTGCTCAGTGCGCCCAAAGACATGATCGCTGCAGAAAATATGACGTTGATCGACAAAAATGGTACGCAAAAAGTCCGCAAGATTAAGATTTACCAAAAAGGCAGCCAAAAGCGCCTGGTGCGTTTTCTTTCGCCGGCCGATGTTCGCGGCGTGGGATTCCTGCGCCTGTCAAAAAACCGCCTCTATCTCTACCTCCCCGCCTTTCGCCGTGTACGGCGGATCGCCTCATCCGTGAGAAACGAGAATTTTATGGGCACCGACTTCAGTTATGAAGATATGTCACAAAGCAGTTACGGGAAGGACTACACCGTAAAATCGATGCAGCAAACGGCAAAGCAGGTCATTCTGGAACTCATTCCCAGGCCGAACGCCGATGTGAGTTACGGCAAACTGGTATTGTTTGCGGACAAATCCAATAATGTGGTTCGAAAAGTTGAATATTACACTCCGGCCGGCACGTTGCAAAAGATTATGAAAATCGACGATATCCAGAAAATAGACGGCTATTGGTTTGGCATGCGCATGGAAATGCAGACCGTCAAAAACGGTCATCGAACGGTTCTGAAACAGTCCAGGATTCAATTCGATCAGGGTTTGAAGGACAGTTTTTTCAGCGAGAGAAATCTAAAAAGGGTCAAATGATGACTGATTTACAAAGAAAATCGAAGCGCCCCATCCTTGCGCCGCCTGTCAAAACCCTGAAATGGCTGTTTGTTATTTTCGCTATTTTTGCGGCCTCTTCGGTTTCGGCTCAGAAACTTCAGTTGAGTGGTTTTTTGCAACTGGACAAGAGAGTGACCATCAGAGGCGATAGCGCAGCCATAGCCGACTTCTACAACCGTTTTCGTCTGGAACTATCGGCCCCCATGAGCGAGCGGCTGTCCGCTTTTACCAGTCTGGACTTCCGTTTTTACGATTTATCACGAGTGGGTACACTCTCCCAACTGGAGGATTTAAGCCGAAATTCACCTGCCGATTGGTCCATTTGGGAAGCCTACGTAGATATTTACGGATTTCTCACGAAAAACTTTGATCTGCGCATGGGCAAACAGCGTCTGGCATGGGGAACCGCAGACAAGCTCAATCCCACCGATAATCTGAATCCGGATGACTTTTCTGACCTTGTGAATTTTGCCGAAAAAATCCCCACCTGGGCTCTGACCGGAAAGTATTACGCGGGAAACTTGACGCTGACCGGGGTGTGGCTGCCGTCTCTGACACCTGTGCTCCTGCCGCGGCACGGCGCCGATCTGTTTCTGGGCAGCCAGATGTCCGGATTCCAGGATACACTGATGCGGCCGACCCCCCGGCTAAACCACAGCATGTTCGCCTTCAAAATCAGTGGGAATTGGGGTAAGTGGGATTATTCTTTAAGTTATTTCAACGGGTATGATGACATTCCAATTCTATCGGGGGTGGACATAAAAGGTGTGGCCAACACCCTGCTCGATCTGAAATTCCCGAAAATGCAGGTGGCCGGCGGGGATTTTGCCACGGAGCTTTTTGGCCTGGGGCTTTGGGGAGAAGGTGCCCTGTTTTTCCCGGAGAAGGTAATCACCCGAACGGTTCTTGGCCCATTTTCAAGCAGCACGGTAGCGCTGGACAGTAAGCCCTATTTCAAATTCACCCTTGGCGGGGATTATACGTTCCCCAGAGGCTTGTATTTTAATGCCCAGTGGATGCACGGATTTTTCACTGAGCGGGGCAGTCCGTTCTTACATGATTATCTTATTCTGCTAATGGAAAAGCAATTATTTCAAAACCGGATCAAATTTTCACTCGGCGGCGGTCTGGAAATTGCCGAATGGCAGAAAGTAAAAAACTTTTATGGTTTTGGACTTTTTCCGGAGTTGACTTACCAGGCCATCGATAATCTGCAGTTTTCTGTGGGAAGTTTTAGTACCGGCGGGAAGCCTTCAACCCTTTTCGGAAGCTGGAAAAATGCCCGTCAAATTTACTTGCGGGCCAAAATTAACTTTTAAAATTCAGTAAATTGTATTAAATTAAAAAGTAGGACAGAAACCAACCAAATTGGGAGAAAAATGCCTGAAAATTTAATCTGGTTTGTGTGGTCGCTGGGCCTTATACTGGTCTGGATTGGTGTTTTTGTCGCTTACCGGGATGGGCGGAAGCGAATGCTGTGGGCCAGTTTACTGACGGCCCCATTCGGATTAACAGAACCCATCTTTGTGCCGGAATATTGGAATCCACCCTCTCTTTTTAATCTGGCACAGACGACCGGATTTGACATTGAGAGCCTGATTTTCTCATTCGGTATTGGGGGACTCGGGATCGTTCTTTATGATGCTGTCTTCAAAATCAAACATGAAAAAATGAGTCCGTCTGAAAAACATCACAAGCATCATCGCTTCCATATCTGGACCCTTTTATCACCGATCATCCTGTTTCCCCTGCT
Organism: Calditrichota bacterium; assembly: GCA_013151735.1. NCBI lineage: Bacteria > Pseudomonadati > Calditrichota > Calditrichota bacterium. Next base: position 37,325 of record JAADHR010000146.1, read on the forward strand.
CTATTTTTTAACCGATTGGAATCCCATTTACAGCGCAACCGCCACCATGTTTCTGGCCGGGCTGGCAGCACTGTGGTGCAGGCCGGATTTGAAAATCAAAATATGGGTTAGTGGGCTTATTTTTTTACTTTTTTATACCATTTATTTTTTATCCCTGGATCTGACTTTCCCCGGCTATGTGGAAAAGGTCTGGACATTGTCCAATATGTCTAATATTTTTATCTTTGGAATTCCGATTGAAGAACTGCTTTTCGCCTTTACCTTTGGAATGTTATGGTCAAGCTACTATGAGCACATCTTGTGGTTAAAAATTGTTCCGAAAAAAACGCCCTTTGAGAATAACCAAAACCCACACCATCCGGAATAGCGCATTTTACACGTTTTTACAGAATAAACCGCTTGGACGATTTTTATCTTTCTTCATCATTGTTAGATAATACTCAACACTCTGACTGCAGAATATTCTACAAAATGATAAAAACACCCGACTCATTTTCATTTTGTCCTGCAGTTATCTATATGTTATTATAATACTTACTCCAACAAGAATACGCTGGCATAGAAGTTGAAGTATTGTTAAAAAAATACCATTAAAATAAAGGGATAAACTATGACCTAACTGTTACCAAATTAATTTCAGGCGTTATTTTTTTGCCCAATACCCGAGGCCGTAACTCCTGAAGATCATGTTTGCATCGCTGGAAAAAAAGGCCGATTCATTATCGTCTGTGGCAACTTTTTTATGAACCAAAACTAAGAGGGATTAACAAATGAAAGACCACAATCACTCAAATCACTCGGACCATCATGATGAGCCCGAACACCATCATCATGACATGAATGACGAGCATAAGGAGCATGCGGATCATCAAGAAATGGAACACATGCACGACGAGCATGGCGATCACGAGGACCACCATCCTGCTGAACACGACAAACACGCCGAACACCAGCAAATGGAACATAGCCATGCCGGACATCAGGACCATGCAGAACACAAGGGGCATCACGACCACCACGCCCACATGGTAGCCGATTTTCGCAAGCGGTTCTGGATTTCAACCCTGCTCACACTTCCCATTCTGCTGCTTTCACCCATGGTTCAAAAATTTCTGGGACTGGGTGTCTCGTTGCAGTTTCCCGGATACACCTATCTTTTGTTCATCCTGTCATCTACCGTGTTCTTTTATGGGGGGTATCCATTTCTAAAGGGCCTGTTCGATGAACTTAAGAAGGCTACACCGGGCATGATGACATTGATTGCCCTGGCTATTTCCGTGGCCTATTTTTACAGCAGCTTTGTTGTCTTTGGCCTGAGCGGAAAATTTTTCTTCTGGGAACTGGCCACTTTAATCGACATCATGCTTGTGGGACACTGGATTGAAATGAAATCGGTAATGGGGGCGTCGCGGGCGCTGGAAGAGCTGGCCAAACTGATGCCTGCCGATGCCCATAAACTCATGCCTGACGGCTCCGTTATGGATGTCCCCCTGGACCAATTGAAAGCAGGGGATCGTGTACTGGTTAAACCCGGTGAAAAGGTCCCGGCCGACGGCATGGTTGTGGACGGTGAATCATCGGTAAACGAGGCCATGTTGACGGGTGAATCCAACCCGGTACATAAAACGGCCGGAAAGCCTGTCATCGGCGGGGCCATCAACGGCGAAGGATCAATTACCGTCGAGGTGCAGCGAACGGGAAAGGATTCATTCCTGTCGCAGGTGATTGATTTGGTGCGCGAAGCCCAACAAAGCAAATCGAAAACACAAGATTTGGCTAATCGCGCGGCATTCTGGCTGACGATTATCGCCATAACCGGTGGAGCGGTTACCCTATTCGTGTGGCTGGCCATCATGCACAAGGATTTCGCCTTTGCGCTGGAACGCACGGTAACGGTGATGGTTATTACCTGTCCGCATGCGCTGGGCCTGGCCGTGCCGCTGGTGGTTGCCGTATCAACGGCCATCTCGGCCAGCAACGGCCTGCTCATTCGAAATCGCATGGCTTTTGAATCCGCCAGAAAGATTCAGGCAATTATTTTTGACAAAACCGGAACACTGACGGAAGGAAAGTTCGGCGTTACGGATACCGTTTTACTGAATGGAAAATTGAATGAAGAAGAACTTCTGGCCTACGCTGCTTCTGTCGAAGCCCACTCCGAGCATCCTATTGCTCAGGGCATCGTTAATTCCGTAAAGAAGGCCTGGGATGTGAAAGCCTTCAAAGCTATCCCCGGGAAAGGAGCACAGGGCGTTGTTAAGGGCAAAAAGGTAATGGTAGTCAGCCCGGGTTACCTGCGCGAGGAAAAAATTGATATTCAAAACAAAGCCATCGAAACCCTGAATAGTCAAGGCAAAACGGTCGTTTATGTTTTGATTGATGGTATGGCAGTGGGCGCCATTGCACTGGCCGATATTATTCGACCCGAATCCAAGGAAGCCGTGAAGCGGCTGAAAGAAATGGGCATCCGTACCATGATGCTCACCGGTGATAATAAACAGGTAGCAAAATGGGTTGCCGACGAATTGGATCTGGATGAGTATTTTGCGGAAGTTTTGCCGCATGAAAAAGCTGCTAAACTCAAAGATGTGCAGTCGCGAGGCCTGACCGTGGCGATGACCGGTGACGGCGTCAACGACGCCCCGGCTCTGGCACAGGCTGATGTGGGAATCGCTATTGGCGCCGGAACGGATGTGGCCGTTGAGACGGCAGATATTATACTGGTGCGCAGTAATCCGCTGGACGTGGTGGCCATTATTGGCCTGGCCAAAGCCACATACAGAAAGATGGTGCAAAACCTGGCCTGGGCAACCGGCTACAATGCCTTTGCCATCCCTCTGGCTGCTGGTGTTTTATACAGCTACGGAGTCTTGTTAACCCCTGCCATGGGTGCCGTGCTGATGTCTTTAAGCACAGTCATCGTGGCCATTAACGCACGTTTTTTAAAACTAAAAAAATAAAATAAACCCCCAAGAACGGAGAAGAAATCATGAAACAGACCGAATATGCATTTACAAAAAAAGTGAACCTGAGTTACGACGAAGCCATTGCAAAAGTGACGGAAGAGCTCAAAAAAAGAGGGTTCGGTATCCTGACAGAGGCAGACGTCAGGGAAACGCTGAAAAAGAAACTGGATGTGGATTTCAAACCCTATAAAATCCTGGGCGCCTGTAATCCCCCCAACGCGTATAAGGCGCTCCAAGCAGAAGAACAAATTGGGTTGATGCTGCCCTGCAATGTGATTGTTTATGTGAATGACAATGATGAAACGATCGTCGCAGCCATCGATCCGGTGGCTTCCATGCAGGCTGTGAATAATCCGGAAGTGAAAAAAGTAGCTCAGACCATTCAGGAAGAATTAAAATCGGTTATGGAATCCGTGTAGAAAAACCCGGAACCGGTGAGGTTCAGAATTAAAGCCCATACCCCGAAGTTTTTATGGCTCCGGGGTATGCAGGCATAATACGGAAGGGTGGCCATCAGGCCGAACAAAACAGACCAAGGCTCACCATTGCCATCGATACGGCCGGATGAAAGAACGTGTTTTTTTCACCAGCCGCGCTGTGAAGGGATTTTGGATCACGCGGGTTAAACGGGGCAGATACGTATTAAGGAGACAACAATGAAAATTATTTCAATGGCTTTTTCAACAGCTTTACTGGTTCTAATTTGGGTACTGAACCTGACTGCCGGAGAAATTACCGGAACGGTCACCGTTAAAGGGGCGGCGGATAATGGGGGTGCCGTCGTGTTTATTGTAAAAAATAAGGGCATGACATTCCCGGCCCCGAAACAAGAACCGGCTATGAATCAGAAAAACCTGAAATTTACACCCCATGTACTGGCGGTAATGGTGGGCACCACGGTAAAATTTAAAAATAACGACAAGGTTGCCCACAATATTTTCACGCCTTCCCCGGCCGGTGACCGGTTCAACCTGGGAACGTGGAAAGGCAATCAGGTTAAGACCCACACGTTCACTAAAAGCGGTGAAGTGGTGCTGCTGTGCAACCTTCACCCCGAAATGGAGGGCTTCATTTATGTGGCACCCACGCCGTATTTCGCCAAGACCGATGCAGCGGGGCGCTACAAAATCGAGAATGTGCCGGCGGGCTCCTACACGCTCAAAGTGTGGTCGGAATACGGAAATGCCCGGCCGCAAAAAGTGACGGTTCCGGAAAAGGGAACGGTCACTGCAAATTTTATGGTAAAATGAGGGAAGACTAAGCATGCAACAGCTGAAAGGAAAAATAGTCTGGGGGTTGGTCCTTGCTCTCTTACTCATTTTGGCTGCCTGCGGACAAAATTCAAATGAAAACAGGCGCGGCGGAATGATGAGTGGAGGAAATATGATGGAAGGCAGGCAGAATAGAGTGGAGGACAGCACCGTTTCCGGAAAGGGTGGAATGATGGGGTCTTTTCAAAGCGGCCAGCGGACCGAAACATCCCGTAATTTTCAACAGAATATTAACGAAAAAAAGGCCTATGAATTCGCGCAGGCGTATCTGCAATCCACCGGCAACACGGACTACAAAATCGGTAAAAGCCGGGAACGGGATGGCGGGTTTGAATTTCCGTTGATTCGTAAATCGGATGGCATCCGCGTCGCCAGCCTTTTCGTGGACAAGAAAACCGGTAACGTGCGCTCAGTAAAATAAATAGTCGACATGAGGAGGAATGGCAATGAAAAAATTGCACCTGCTGTCTCTTTTTTTGATGTTCGGTATAAGCGTTCCCCTGGTTCTGGCTCAATCCAATACCGTGATTACGGGTCGGGTGAGCGACGGCGTGCTGCCGATTTCCGGCGCAAGAGTCATGATTCAGGCCGATACGAGCTGGGTTACAACAGACAGCCGGGGTCGTTTCCGTCTTCCGGTGGATCGGTACCGGGGAAATCCGGTACCGGTTCTGGTGGGAAGAAAAGGCTGGTTTAATGGCGGTTGGGAGCTTAAGAAAGGCGAGCAAAATGCAGAACTGATCCTGTCGCCGGTTCCGCAGGGAGATAATCCCGATTACCGTTGGATTGATCCGGTACCCTCTTCCGGTGGAATGATGGGCGCAATGATGGGGGGCGGAAGTCCTACCTGCGGTAGTTGTCACGCAAACTATTACGACTGGTGGAAAGAATCTTCCATGGCAAAGACAACCCGCAATCCACGTGTAATGGATCAATATAAAGATGCCGGCGCTGCCCGAAAAATTTGTGCGGACTGCCACGCTCCGGCCGCCGCCGTTCAGGCGCCGGGTCAAACCGATTTACGAAAAGTTGTCCGCCGGGGGGGCGTTGAAGCGGAGGGTGTATCCTGTGATTTTTGCCATAAAATTAAAGACGTGGAAGTGAGCTTCAAGCCCGGGGTTCAAACCCTGAAATTTAGCCGGATTGAACAACCCTCCCGCCGGATGGGAATGATGAGCACGCGGCCGGTAATGGCTTACGGCAGTCTGGCCGATGTCGTCACACCGCCCATGGCGGCCAGCTTTAATCCCGCATTGAGTCAGAGTGAGTTCTGTTCATCCTGCCACCTGAACGGCCGGGAACTGCCGGCCAAAAAAACCTGGGATTATAAAACCGTTTATCCGAATGCTTCGCCGGAAGAGTTTCAGAACGGCCGAATCGTGCCCAATCAGTGGACCTACCAGGAGTGGAAAAACTGGCAGGAGAGCCTGCCTGCGGATGATCCCAATAAGGGACAGCAATGCCAGGACTGCCACATGAACTGGACACAGGATATGCTGCCGTATGACACCTACATTGTTCAGGCCGCAGGCGGCGGTATGACAAATAGGATGATTCGCCGTTTGAGAGTCCGCCGGGATCCGTCCACGATCCACCCCCATAAATTTGAAGGAGCAGCGGTTAAACGATTGCAAAACACGGCTTTCTTGTTGGTGCGACCCCGTTTACAGGGTAACCGGCTGTCGGTGATGGTCAGCGTCACAAATACCAATGCCGGTCACCGCCTTCCAACCGGGGTTACTTTCCGCAATATGCTTTTGCTGGTGCAGGCAGCCGATTCCACCGGAAAAATCTTATCCCAGACTGCGGGGCCCAAGATTCCCGAATGGGCTGGAAAGGGCAGCCCGGAGAAAGGAAATTATGCAGGCCTTCCCGGTGTGGGCTATGCCCGTATCACCGCAGATGATCGTGGAAATATCAATGTCCCGTTTTGGAAGGCCACAAAAATTGTTCAGGACAACCGGCTGGTCCCCCGGAAACCGGATGTGCAAAATTTTGTTTTTGATGCTGCGAACACCCGGAATTATATCACGGTGAAGGTGACACTTATTTACCGCAAAGCCTTTAAGCCGCTGGCTGACCAATATGGCTGGGAGACCGGTGACGTGGTGATGGAAGAAAAATCAAAGGTCGTTTATAAATAATTTCAAGGTGTTACAAAATTTAATTGGGACCGGGCAACCAAAACCGAGGACGTAAAAATGAAACGCTTTATTGCTTCTCTTGGCGTATTTATTTTCAGTTTTATGTTTTTTCTGGCAGTCGATAAACCCGCTCAAGCCATTCCGGCATTCGCCCGGAAATATCGGACCAGCTGCGCCACCTGTCATGCGGCCTTCCCCAAACTGAACGCTTTCGGGCAGGCGTTCCGGCGTCTGGGATATCATTTCCCTCAGGGCCAGGATGCGCAGATGGTCAAGGAGAAACCTATCAGCATGGGAGCAAACGCCTACAAGAGGCTCTGGCCCAATGCGGTCTGGCCGTCCACCATTCCGGGAACGGCGCCTATCGGGGTGATGCTGGAGAGTGAAATCGGTGTTAACACCGAAGCAGACCGTACGAATGTGGATTTTTCGCAACTGATGAGTGAAATGGAAATATTAACCGGCGGAAATATCGGCGACGATATCAATTTTTTAACCTCACTGTCCATTGGTGAAGAGGGCGTCGAACTGGAGATGGGCTATGTGGGATTTTACAATATTATAAAGGACGCCCGGCTCAATCTGAAGGTCGGAAAACTGCCTCCCGAGGTGCTCTTTGTGACCAACCACCGGCGTTTTGGACCGCCTTACTGGATAACCACCCGCACAATGGGAGACAATGAATGGTCTTTGGAAAACAGCCAGAAAGGGCTGGAAGCCAGCGGTATTTTGGCCTCCGGCAGGCTGGGCTACAATGTCGGTTTGGTGGAAGGACGGGGAAATCTTCAGAATCCTTTCAAAGAACCCTATTTTCACATCGCCTATAAATTTGGCGGACTCCCTTACAATGGGGTCAGTCCCGGAACACAACATAACGGCCGGCAGAGCTGGGGGGATAATGCACTGCAAATCGGTGTTTTTGCCTATATCGGCAAAGCCCAACTGACGGTGAACCAGGAAGATGCTTTCCGAATGCTGGGCGGCGACTTTGATGCCAATTACCGGCATTTGAAACTTGCGGGCGGATTTTCTTACCGGACGGATGACAGTCCTTACAAAAATCTTTCCACCGGCACAACAAATCGGATTTACTACCTGGAAGGGTATTACATGCTGTACCCCTGGCTGATCCCCTTCCTTCGCTGGGAAGCGTGGCAATTTAAACGGGCTGACCACGGAACAGCCACTTCGGACAGCCGGTTTGTGCCGGCACTGCAGGTCCTGCTTCGGGCTAATGTTCGTACTTACGTCAGCGCGGAAATTAAAAAATCAGACGGATCATACGATATGGGCCATGTTAACTTTGGATTGCTGCTGGGATTTTGACCCCTGCACAATTTTGGGCACCGGCAATCCGCCTTTTGCTTTGAGCTTTGCGATTGAATTAATGGCCATTAATTAAACGAATGTTTAATCGTCTAATTCAGTTGAGGAATCTGACTATGGATTCAAGCGGCAACAGCTGTGATATTTTTTATGTCGATGAGCAAAAAGTTAAGTCCGTATCACAATACCTGAAAACCAACAACAGGGCCGGTGATATGGCAGAAATTTTTAAGGCACTCTGCGATCCCATGCGCCTCAAAATCATTATGGCCCTGGACCGCGAAGAACTATGTGTCTGCGATCTGGCCACTCTTCTTGGTACAAGCCGACCCGCCGTATCGCACCACCTGCGAATACTCCGGTATTTACGGCTGGTAAGGTATCGCCGCGACGGGAAAATTGCTTATTACTCACTAAACGACAGCCACATCAGCGAATTGATTCGTACCGTTCAGGAACATCTCGATGAATAGGACGGACAAATTGTCCTTGAAATTAAAGCGGTAAGGCACAGGAAAGAACCCTGGAAATGATAATTGGAACAAAGTTAGGCCTTTCAGATGGATCACCCGTTTAAGTTTGGCGTGCATGGGGACAGAACCGTTGGGGGGAGATTACTGTGAAACGTCGTAATATTCTGGGATTTTTAACCGTGTTCGGACCGGGTCTCGTCGTCATGTTCGCTGATACCGATGCGGGAAGTGTCATTACGGCTGCGCAGAGCGGCGCGGTGTGGGGGTACAAACTGCTTTTGCTCCAGATTGTCCTGATCCCGATTGTTTACATGGTGCAGGATCTGGCGGTACGGCTGGGGTTAGTCACAGGCAAGGGACACGGCGAGCTGATCCGTGAACACTTCGGCAAAGGCTGGGCGTGGTTTTCGGTTTCCACGCTGATGGTCGCCTGTCTGGGAGCTTTGGTTACGGAGTTTGCAGGGGTGGCCGGTGCCGGGCTGTTGTTTGGCATTCCCCCCTGGCTAAGCGTTGGCATGGCCGTGTTGCTGCTTTCGATTGTAGCCTGGACCGGTTCGTACCTCTCCGTCGAGCGCATTGCTATTCTTATTGGCAGTTTTGAATTGATCTTCCTGGTTGTGGCCTGGTGGGCCCGTCCCAGCCCTGAGGCCATGTTGAGCGGCTTAATCCAGATTCCCTGGCGGGAGTCCGGATATCGGTACCTCGCCATAGCCAATATCGGCGCTGTGATTATGCCCTGGATGGTCTTTTACCATCAGTCTGCTGTCGTGGATAAAGGCCTGACAAGCAAGGATCTGCCGGCAGCCCGGCGGGATACGGCCATTGGAGCGATTATTACCCAGCTTATTATGATCGCAATACTGGTGACCGTCGCCGCGACCATTGGTGTGGAGAAACCCGGCGCATCGCTGAATACGGTACAACAGATCGCAGACGCATTGACCCCATTTTTAGGGAAAACCGTGGGCACAATTCTGTTTGCAATGGGCATGATTGGGGCATCACTGGTTGCGGCAATTGTGGTCTCTCTTGCCACCGCCTGGGGACTGGGTGAGGTGAGCGGGTACAAGCGGTCCCTCGAGCATCAGCCCCATCAAGCGCCTTGGTTTTATATGATCTATACCGCCATGCTGATAGCAGGAGGCGTCATGGTGCTTTCGGGAGTTAACCTGGTCAACCTGAGTGTGGGGGTCCAGGTGATGAACGCGGCATTGCTGCCAATTGTGCTTGGATTTCTTTATCTGCTGGCAGTTAAGGCGTTGCCAAAACCGTACCGCTTGCATGGAAGCTACTCTGTTGCGGTCGGTGTGATCGTAGCAATGACCAGTATTTTAGGTCTGTATGCGGCAGCCAGCCCGTTTTTTTAGGGGTGCAAGAACAGGCTTTTTTCTAGGTTTTCTAACCTATCTCAATGATTTACGATTGCAGAAGTTTCAATCACTTCGCCGATCAAAAATCGCTAATCACCATTCGTAAATCATCTTTTTAAGATCTTGATTTAAGAACAAGGAATAATGATTTACGATTGCAGAAGTTTCAATCACTTCGCCGATCAAAAATCGTTAATCATCATTCGTAGATCATCTTTTTAAGATCTTGATTTAAGAACAAGGAATAACGATTTACGATTGCAGAAGTTTCAATCACCTGAGTAGGTAGGGCGAGATGCGGCCGATAATTAAGCATGCAAGTCCGGGAAAAAAGCTTGACCAAAATTCATTATTTTCGTACATTAACCTATTATTAATTATTTATATGTTAATGAAGCGATTGAATATCATGAAAATTTACTACAAACAGATTGCCGGGCTCTCCCAGCCGTTGGTTTCGCATCATTTGAAGGAACTGAAACATATTCACGTCGCAGTTACGGGGCGCGAAGGTTCCTTTGTTTTCTGCCAGCTTACCGAGCCTGGCATCCCGGCCGTTATTCGAACAACGCGAGGGAGCAGACAAAATGACAAAAAAGATAACACTCGTAATATTTATCCTATTCAGTTCAATCGGTATCAGTCTGGCTCAGAATAGCTTTACGGCATTGGTCAAGGACGAGGAGTCAAAAGAACCGCTCATCGGCGTTAACGTTGTTGTGGAAGGAACAACAAAGGGCGGCAGTTCCGATTCAAACGGCAAGGTGACGATTACCAATATCCCCAATGGAAAACAAACGCTTGTATTTTCGTATATCGGCTATAAAACGGTTGAAAAATCGTATCTCTTTCCACGGCATGCGGCTGAAACGATCGTCATTTATATGGAAGCTTCGCCGCTGAATCTGGGAGAGGTAATCGCCTATTCCACACGCACCAACAACAGAGTGGAAGAGGTTCCGACGCGTATCGAGGTGATCGGTCAAAGAGAGGTCCGCGAGGGAATCACCATTAATCCGGCCGACATCACCCGAATGCTCGGTGAGAATTCCGGCATTCAAATTCAAAATACCTCCGCTGTGTCCGGCAATGTAACGCTGCGAATTCTGGGACTGCCCGGGAAATACACGCAATTGCTGCAGGACGGATTTCCGATGTACGGCGGTTTTTCTTCGGGGTTGAGTCTGCTGCAAATTCCGCCGCTCGATCTGAGGCAGGTCGAAATCATCAAGGGCTCATCATCCACGCTTTACGGCGGCGACGCCATTGCCGGAATTGTGAATCTGATAACGAAGACGCCATCCGATGAACCCGAGTTCTCGATGCTGTTCAATCAAACGCACAAAGGCGAAACGGATGTAAGCTCGTACTATTCCGGAAGGCGCGGAAAACTTGGCTTCACCGTACTGGCCTCTTTTAATGCACAGAGGGCACGGGATGTCAGCGGAAACCGCTTCGCGGACATCCCCAAATATGACCGGACGGTTATTTCGCCCAAATTGTTTTACGATTTTGAAGACAATCACCTTTTTATCGGTTTGTCCTTAGTAACCGAAAACAGAATCGGCGGAAACATGAAAGCGATTGCCGATAAAGCCGCCAATCCCGATGCCTTTTTCGAAGAGAACAAGACAGCGCGGCGAAACGGCTATTTAAAATACGAACACGTTTCGAAGAGCGGCAACATTCTGACGTTAAAAAGCAGCATAGGAAGTTTCGAAAGAAATCTGATTACCAATGTAAATGTGTTCAAAGGCTTGCAGACCACCGCGTTTTCGGAGTTGTCCTATCTGCTGAATGCCGGAAAACACAAATTCGTAAGCGGTGTGAATTATTACTATGACGATTTCAATCAAAAAGGAATCTCAGCAGAGCACGCTGCGCTCGATTACACACACACAACGGTCGGCGTTTTTCTGCAGGATAACTGGGCATTTGCCAAGAAATTATCGCTGGAACCCGGCCTGCGATTCGATTCCAATCAGAAATACGGGACATTTCTTCTTCCAAGATTAGCCGTAAAATATCAGTTTACCGGTAATTTTTTCACCCGCCTGAGCAGCGGCCTGGGCTACAAAATTCCAACACCTTTTACCGACGAGGCCGAGAGAACGCGCTACCAGGACGTGAAGCCTTTGAGCGGCCTGAAAGCGGAAAGATCAACCGGGACCACCTGGGACCTGAACTATAAGAAACTGCTTTGGGGCGAATTATTTTTGTCGGTCAATCACTCGTTCTTTCTGACGAAAATTAACAGTCCGGTCATTGCGGACCCCTATTTATTGCGGAATCAAACGGTGTCCTATCTCAATGCCAACGGCGATATTGAAAGCAAAGGATTGAGCACGATTTTCAACCTATCTCTTGACGAATTTTCGTTTTACGTGGATTACACCTATCTGGATGCGCGCAAAACGTATGACGCCAACAAACCTCTCGAACTGGCGCCGCAAAACAGACTGTCGACCATGCTTATTTACGAAAACGAGGAAACGGGCTGGAAAACCGGTATCGAGGCCTTTTACTTTGCAGACCAATATCTGGAAGACGGAACGAAAACGCCCAATTATTGGCGTATTGATGTCATGGCGCAAAAAGAAATCGGCCATTTCACAATCGCCCTGAACGTCGAAAACCTTCTCGACGTCCGGCAAACAAGATATGAAAATATTGTTCATCCGCCGTTAAGCAATCCGGTTTTCAATGAAATATATGCTCCGTTGGAAGGAAGGGTGGGAAATATCGTCGTGAAATATGATTTATTTTAAAGGGATTTTTAACAATGAAAAAGATAAATACCATAAATAGACTGCACTTGGGTGCTGTCGGCGGCACATTCAGGTATTCTGATGCATAAACGCACCTGGTTCGGTATGACGGCGGTTATTGAAATCCGCAACCGCACCTTGCATCGGGCAGGCTTTGGGCGTTTGCTTATTCCGCATCCCCCGGCTGTAAACTGGCTGCTGCGTTTTGGAATGCAGGATGATTCTTATCACAAATTGAGTATCATCCACGAGTTCGGGCATTTCCAGACATTACCCGTCATCACAGCCTATACCCTGGCCGTTGTGTGGTGGATTCTGTCGGCCCATGCTACGGGTTTTGTCGGAATCCTTGCCATGTTAGTGGGTATCCACGCCACGTGGGAAATGTTGGCGGAACTGTATGTCCGCTCTCACACCGGCTCACAATACTCCTTTTACTACAGGGGCCTTTCGGTTCTCCCGAGAGCCCTTTTCTGGGGCATCATGGCGGCCATTTCCGCAGGCGGCTGGGTCATCCTTTTGCGCTGATTCCATCCATAACGGCTGAAAAATCACCGGGCCGCACAAGTCGAAGCGGAAAGCGAAAATCCTGCCGGTCCCTGAAGATTACACCGGGGGGCTTCTCCATCCCCATCACTATTTGAAGCCGAAGACTCAAGGCATGTTGCAGAAGTGCCGGGTACTGGCATGATAGCCTCAATTTGTACATAAGAATCACTAAGAATTGAAAAAAATATTTGACATCACCGCATTTTTTCCTTATATTTGAATAGTTGTTCAAATGTAAAGGCGACTATGAACTTGTCTCAAGACATCTGTTCAGTAGAAATTATCAATCGGGAAAAGGTAAATCGGGTCAATCGAAACCTGACCAGCCTGAAAGAAACCCGTGACATGGCCGGTCTTTTGAAATCTCTGGCCGACCCCACACGGCTGCGCATCGTGCAGGCCCTGCTGCTGGAAGAACTCTGTGTATGCGATATTTCGGCAATTGTAAATGTTTCGATTTCCGCTATTTCGCATCAATTACGACTGTTGCGCAACATGCGGATTGTCAAGTTTCGTAAACAGGGCAAACAGGTTTTCTACTCGCTGGATGATGAACACATTGCACAATTGGTACAAACAGCGCTGGAGCACGTCTCCGAATAGCCGCTTCCCGGCAGCAAACGGCCAATCTCAAATGGATTGATTTGATTTTGGCCGGCCCTAAAGAGGGCCTTTTGGCGCCCCTGGTTACCAGCGGGAAAGGCCTCTTAATCCGGAAGGGATCTGGATTCTGAATTCAGGTTCAGCGCGATACAGAGGAAAAAAAATCTTATGGGAGCCCATTCAGGATTAAAACGGGACAAATTATGATCATTCCAAAAATTGGGTTTTTGTTTAAGAAAACAGCGTATCTTTTTGCGATTCTTTTATTCCTGAGCCAAATATTCATATTACCGGTCTCTCTGCCCAGCCTGGTGTTGTGTGTGGGAGATGACCACGTGGCCCTTGAACTGAAAAGCAGTCAGACCCGTTCCGTGGCCAATTCAAATGCAATCACTGCTCAGGAAAATGCCCGGACCGGATTTCACAACGACGCCTGTATTGATATTTCGCTATTTCAATATTCTCAGGACCTCTTTGCCAACAGATACCCATTGGCCGTTCAATCTGTGCGTCTTGTCCAAAAGAGCAGTACCGCACCTCCTGTTCGGCCCCCGCAACTCTTTGCCGGACTTCATCTTTTACGTCCATCTTTTTCTCTGCAAAACGCTGAAAACCATGTTGTCCTGCTGATTTGATTTTTTCTCCTTTTTTTGCCATTCCTCATCAATAGATTTACGGATGTCTTTCATCGCCTTGTGAAATAAAGTGTTTTTGGTCAGTACCCATTGAACCGGGTCGTTTAATGACGATTAAACAAAATTTACGGAGTACACATGAAATTCATTTTATCCCTCAGTTTGATAGTTCTTTGCCTTGGCAGCTGGTTGACGAGAAGTGCTTGGTCTCAGGAGGGAAAATCCCCGGCTTCTGTAGATTTTCAAAAGACAACGCCGACCCCTGTAAAACCAAATACATTGGAAACGAAGGACGGGCTCACCCTGTCCCGGGCCCTATCGTTGGCTCTGAAGCACAGCCCTCAGCTTGCCGTCTTTTCCCTGGAAATCCGTGCCCGGGAAGCCGCCGCTTTGCAAGCGGCCCTGCGTCCCAATCCTGAACTAAATGTGGAGGCAGAGAACGTTGCGGGCAGCGGATTGCTTTCAGGCTTCAGATCAACGGAAACCACCGTATCCATCGGTCAGCTCATCGAGTTGGCGGGCAAGCGGCAAAAACGGGCGAACGCAGCTGTTTTTGAACGCAAACTGGCTGAATGGGACTACAAATCGAAAAAACTGGACGTGTTTGCACGGGTTGTGGCGGCGTTTAACCATGTGCTGGCCGTTCAGGAACAGATCAAACTGGACAAGGAAATTCTGGCTTTGGCCGAAGAATTTAAAACCACGATTGCCCATCGGGTACAAGCCGGGCGTCTTTCACCGGCCGAATTATCACGGGCTGAAGTGGAAACCGCCAATGCCCGTATTGCGCTGCAGCGCGGTCAAAAGGAGCTGACCGCCGCCAAACTGGATTTGGCAGCTACCTGGGGTGCGTCTCAAATCACCTTTGGGCAGGCTGTGGGAAGTCTGGATCAGGTGACACCCTTGCCGGATCTGGACAAGCTGCTTCAATTAACCAGGCAAAATCCGGACCTGGCACGGTGGCAAACAGAAAAGAACCGGCGCAGGGCTGTACAGGCCCTGGCACGGGCACAGGCCATCCCGGATCCGGCACTGAGCATTGGGTGGCGGTGGTTCAACGAAAGAGGAGATCGGGCTTTCGTGGCGGGACTGAGTATTCCGCTGCCTGTTTTCGACCGCAAACAGGGTGCGATACAAGAAGCCGCGCGGCGCACAGAACAGGCGGAATGGCAGGAGCGTTCCAGTCGTATTGAGCTGCATGCTTTACTGAGCAGCCGGTATCAGATGCTGGCGGCCGCCCGGCAATCCTTGAAGTCCCTGAAAGATGACATCATTCCAAAAGCTCAACAGGCCTTCGAGACCATAAACCGGGGATATCGACAGGGCAAATTTGGCTTTTTGGACGTTCTGGATGCGCGGCGCACCCTGTTTTCATCCCGAAAAGCCTATTTAAAGAACCTGGCTGATTATCAACAGATACGAACCCAGATCGAGCGTTTGATCGGACAGTCGTTGGAAAATCTAAAATAGGTCGTGGAGAGTGCAGAGAATTTGGGAAACCCGGAAACGTCTGGGGCACCCCAATTGATTCTTGATGATTAAACAATAAGGAAAATACCATGAATAGAAAGAAGCTATTCCTCACCCTGATATTCATCGCCGCTGTTTCCACCGGATTATGGCAATGCGGTTCCTCGGAAAAACCAGTGATCGAAACACAGGACATACAGGATCACCGCGATGAGGAACGCCGTGTTACAATGACGCCTGACGAAATGAAAGAATTTGATGTGGAAACGGCCACGGCCGGTCCGGCCAAATTGCAGATCCACATCATGCTCCCTGGAGAAGTGATCATTCCGCCGGATAATCTGGCACATATTCATCCCCGCTTTCCGGGAATTGTTAAGGAAGTGCGAAAGACCATCGGTGACAAGGTTAGAAAGGGAGATGTGTTGGCCATTATCGAGAGCAACGAAAGCATGTCCGATTATGCCATTAAATCCCTGATCAGCGGCACCGTGATCGAGATGCATCTTACGCGGGGTGAAATGATTGACGACAGTGAGCACGGTTTTGTGATTGCTGATCTGAGTACCGTGTGGATCTACCTGCAAGTGTATCAAAAGGATTTGCCCTATATTAAAAAGGGCCAGAAGGTGATCATTTCCGCAGGGAAAGGTCTTCCCGATGTACAGGGTACGATCAGTTACATTTCGCCCATTATTGACGAAGCCACGCGCACGGCGGAGGCCCGCGTTGTGCTGCGCAACAGCAACGGCATCTGGAAACCGGGCCTATTTGTTACCGGACGCATCGTAACGAATGACATTTATGTGGATGTGGCCGTGCCCAAAACCGCACTGGAAACGCTGGACGGGGAAACGGTTGTTTTTGTTAAAGACGATGCGGGATTCAAACCCCAGCCGGTGCACATCAACCGGGAAAACGACACGCTGGTGGAAATTGTGCACGGACTAAAAGCCGGTGAAGTCTATGTGAGCAATAACGGCTTTATTCTGAAAGCCGAGCTAATGAAAAGCGAATTTGAAAACGGACACGGGCATTAGAATTGAAGGGCACGGGGGAAAATGCAGGGGATCCGGGGAATTAAAACGTCAAATTCCAAAATACAAATCCCAAATCAATTCCAAATACGAGAATTGCAATGACTGAAGCGGAATGATTGGGAGGTCGGGAGTTTGAGGATTGTATTTTGGAGCTTATTTGTAATTTGGTGCCCGGGATTTGTGATTTCCCTGGCCCTTAGGCCTTCATTAAAACTGACAACAACGGAGACCATCACATATGAACAAAATCATAGAATTCTCTTTACGCAATCGCCTGTTGATGCTGTCACTTGCCGTGCTTATCATTGCCGGGGGCTGGTTTAGCTACAAACGACTGCCCATTGATGCCTTTCCTGACGTTTCACCTTCACTGGTGCAGGTTTTTACCGAGACCGAGGGATTGGCGCCGGAAGAAATTGAGAAATACGTAACTTTTCCTGTGGAAGCCGCCATGAATGGTCTGCCTGATCTGGAAACCATTCGATCCGTTTCCAATTTCGGCCTGTCCGTGGTGAATATCTATTTTAAGGATGGAACGGACATCTACTTTGCCCGCCAGGTGGTTAACGAACGCCTGCAGGAAGCCCGCGAACAGATTCCCGAAGGGTTCGGGGATCCGCAGATGGGGCCCATTTCCACAGGCATGGGATTGATCCTCTTCTACTATCTGGATGACACCACCGGTCAATATTCACTCACGGAGCTGCGCACCATTCAGGACTGGCTGATCAAGTACCAATTACAAACCGTTCCCGGCGTGACAGAGGTGTTGGGTATCGGAGGCTGGGAAAAGCAGTTTCAGGTGAACGTGGATCCAAATGCCCTTTTGCGCTACGATGTCACCATTCAAAATATTATCCAAAAGGTAAGGGCCAACAATTTGAATGTGGGGGCTCAATTCATTGAAAAGAACGATGAGGAGTTTATTGTTCGTTCGGTGGGCCTGGTATCCAACATAGAAGATATCCAGAACATTGTTATCAAAACGGTCGACGGAACGCCGGTTTATCTGAAGCAGCTGGCCGATGTAAATATTGGCGGGGCCGTACGGCGGGGCGTTCAGACCCGGGACGGCATTGAGGAGGTTGTAGCCGGGATGGTTGTTAAGCTGTACGGCAGCAATTCTTCTACGGTCATCGGCAAGGTGGAACAGAAATTGGCCGAAATTAATAAAATGCTGCCCGAAGGCATTCGTATTGTTCCCTACTACCAGCAGAAGTCACTGGTGGAAGCGGCCGTAAATACGGTAACGGACGCCCTGCTGCAAGGCATTCTTTTGGTAGCACTCGTCCTGATTATTTTCATGGGATCGATCCGGCCCAGCATTGTCGTGGCGTTGTCCATTCCCTTTTCGATTTTGTTTGCGTTCATCGGCATGCGATATCTGGGACTGTCGGTCAATCTGATGTCCTTTGGCGGGCTGGCCATTGCCATTGGCATGATGGTGGATGGAACCATTGTGATGGTTGAAAATGTGGATCGGATGCTGCGGAGCGCGCGCCGGGATGAGCCGCGTATCCATGTCGTGGCCCGCGCGGCCCGGGAAGTAGCCCGGCCCATTTTATTTGCGATTACGATCATTATTGTAGTTTTTCTGCCCCTGTTCACATTACAGGGTGTGGAAGGCAAAACCTTTAAGCCGCTGGCCTACACGGTTTCACTGGCCATGCTGGGGTCCCTGATTTTTGCATTGCTTCTTTCACCATTATTTTCACATCTGCTCATGCGCCGCCCCAAAACACCACCCAAAGAGGGCGAGGCCGGAAAAGACATAATGATGGTTCGTTTTATGCACAAACTCTATCGGCCGGTGATACGCTTTTTCATAAAGCGCCGCAGTTTGGCCATTCTTCTGGCTGTTTTGCTTCTTATGGCCGGCGGATTGATTTACCCCCGACTGGGGTCGGAATTTACGCCCACCCTCCAGGAGGGAACCATTGTGCTTCGCCTCACCATGGCACCGTCTATTTCACTCACCGAAAGCACTCGTCTGACACAAATTGTTGAACGGCGGGTTATGAAGGTGCCGGAAGTAAAACATGTGGTGACGCGCATTGGCCGCGGCGAAGTGGGCGCCCACACCGATCCTATCAACAGCGCCGAGATGTACATCCTGCTAAAGCCAAAGGATACCTGGCGCACGGCCAAAACGCAACAGCAGCTGCAAGAGGTCATTCGTCAGGAAGTGGGCGAAATTCCGGGCGTCCTGTCCAATTTTACTCAGCCCATTCAGATGACCGTGGATGAACTGTTGGAAGGCGTACGGGCAGAACTGGCCATCAAGCTTTTTGGAGACGATTTGGAGGTACTCAAGGAAAAGGCTGACGAAATCGCCCGTGTCGTGCAGCGCGTACCCGGGGCGGCTGATGTGCAGCCGGATCAGGTCAGCGGAACACCTCAGCTTTTAATCAAGGTAGACCGCCATGCCATTGCCCGGTACGGTCTGAATATGGAGGATGTGCAAGAGGTGATTCGGGCGGCAGTCGGCGGGGAAACGGCCGGCCAGGTTTTTGAAGGCGTGCGACGGTTTGATATTTTGGTACGGCTGGCACCGGAATTTCGAAAAACAGCCCGGGATATTGCCCAAATTCTCATTGAAACGCCCGATGGAACCCATATTCCCCTCCAGCAAGTGGCGGATATCCGCGAGATGGTCGGTCCCCGACAGATTACTCGTCAGAACAGTCAACGCTTTATCACCATCCAGAGCAACGTGGTCGGGCGCGATATTGGCTCATTTGTAAAGGAAGCGCAACTGGCCATCGATAAAAATGTCTCGCTGCCGCCGGGGTACCTGGTCACCTGGGGCGGCCAGTTCCGCCTGCAGCAGGAAGCCAACAAGCGGCTTGCCGTGGTTATTCCGGTCACGCTGATGATTATCTTCATCTTGCTCTTTTCCAGTTTCGGGTCACTCAAAAATACACTGCTTATCCTGTTAAATATCCCTCTGGCACTGGTGGGCGGCATTGCCGCGTTGTGGATTTCCGGGCAGAATCTCTCCGTGCCGTCCTCCGTGGGATTTATTGCCCTGTTTGGCATCGCCCTGGAAAACGGTATGGTGCTGGTGACGTATCTCAATCAACTGCTGAAGGACGGCGTGCCTATGGACGAGGCATCGGTTAAGGGCGCCCTGCTGCGTCTGCGCCCCGTTCTGATGACTGCCGTAACCACGGCCCTGGGGCTGATCCCCCTGCTGCTGGCAACCGGTGTGGGCAGCGAGGTGCAGCGCCCCCTGGCCACCGTAGTCATTGGGGGGCTGGTCACATCGACTCTGCTGACACTGCTGGTTATCCCGGCCATTTACAAGTGGTTCGCCATTGACACCGAGAGTGAAGTGCAGATGGATTGAGAATGAAGAACGGATAGGAGGTGTCCAGCAAGAACGCGGTGTATGGTCGTTCTGCAAAGGATACCGGACATTAAAACCAAAAAGGGACAATACCATGAAACACATTATCGCCTACATCAAACCACACAAATTGGACGCCGTCACTCAGGCACTGCATCAAATTGATGGGCTGACCGGACTGACGGTTCTGGACGTAAAGGGTTTTGGCCGGGGCCGGAAAAAAAAGCCGCTGACAGAAGAACAACTCAGCGATTTTGTCCGTCACCTTAAAATAGAAATCTTTTGTACAAATGAATTGACAGAGGAAATTATCGGGGCCATCGAGCGCGCCGCCCACACCGGGTTGCGGGGTGACGGGAAAATCTACGTGTGCGAAGCGATGAACGCCGTCCGTATTAGCAGCGGCGAACGAGGTTTGGCCGCCGTGTAATTTTAGACAGGATGAACAGAATTTCCCGGATGAACCTGTTTCGTCATTCGTAAGACGATTAGATCGGGAAGATCCGTTTTGTCCGGTAAACCTGTTTGACTGAAAGGGAACACAAAATGAACAAGAAAAATGAACCGGTCGGTTTCGACGGAAAATGGTACAGCCATCCGCCTCTGCGCAATGCACTCATTGCCGGCGCTATTGCTGTAACCGCCTTTCTGCTGACCCGCAGCGGATTTTTGAGCAGGCCCGTTGAAATTGCGCTATTTGTTACCGCCATTGTGATTGGCGGGTATCACTGGACACGAGAGGGGATTGAAGATCTGATCAAAGAACATGAAATCGGCATCGAAATGCTGATGATTTTTGCCACGATGGGCTCCGCCATTTTGGGCATGTGGGACGAAGCAGCCTTTCTGGTTTTTCTGTACGGGGCCGCTGAAGGACTGGAGGAATACACCTACGCCAAAACACGGGCCTCCATTCGTAAACTGCTGGACCTGGCGCCCAAAGAAGCACATGTCCTTCGCGATGGCAAAGAGATTACCCTTCCGGCAGTGGACCTGAAAGTGGGCGACGTGTTCATCGTGCGCCCGGGAGAATCTATTCCCACTGATGGCGTCATCATTAAGGGCCGCTCCAACATCAACGAAGCGCCCGTTACCGGTGAATCCGTTCCGGTACACAAGAAAGAAGGCATGCGGGTATTTGCTGCCACCATGAATCAGGATGGCGCGCTGGAGATAAAAACCACCGCCACTTTTGAAGACAACACTCTGTCCAAGATGATTCATCTGGTGGAGGAAGCGCAAGACCAAAAGGGAAAAGCCCAGGCATTTATCGAACGCTTCGGGCGCAAGTATTCTCCGCTGGTCTTGTTGAGTGCATTCTTAATGATCGTCATTCCCTGGGCATTGGGGTTGTCCGTGGCGTTTTGGGCCTCGCGGGCCGTGGTTTTGCTGGTGGCGGCAGCACCCTGTGCGCTGATCATGTCCATGCCGGTGGCCATGGCAGCCGGCATCGGTAAAGCCGGGCGCAGCGGCGTGTTGATTAAAGGCGGTGTACATCTGGAAAATCTGGGAAAAATAAAGGCGATTGCATTGGATAAAACCGGTACCCTGACCAAAGGCGAACCGGTTGTTACGGACATCCTGGCTGTGGATGGTACGGAAACAGACATTCTGCAACTCGCCTATAGCATTGAAAAACTGTCTGAACATCCCCTGGCGCGGGCCATTGTGCGTAAAGCTGAAGAATTGAAGCTGCACGCCCGGGAGGTTTCGGATTTCCGTTCCATTGCCGGATACGGCGCACAGGGGCAAATCAACGGACAAAAGATCGTCGTGGGCCGGCAGGAACTGATCGGCAGCGGGGCGGCAAAGGAATCCCTGGAGCACCCGATTCAAAAACTGCGCGGCGAAGGAAAGACCGTTGTTGTGGTGGGTAATGAAAATGGCCTTCAGGGTGTGATTGCCATCCGTGATGAAATCCGCCCCGACGCCAAGGCCGTGATCGATCGTCTGCACCGCATGGGCATTAAAGTGGCCATGCTTACCGGTGATAACGCGCGTACGGCCGATGCCTTTGCCCGGGAATTGGGCATTGATGACGTGCGGGCCGGTTTAAAGCCGGAAGATAAAATCAATGCCATCCTCGAGATTGAGCAAAAATACGGCCCCGCCATCATGATTGGCGACGGCATCAACGATGCCCCGGCCCTGGCGCGGGCCACTGTCGGGTTGGCTATGGGCGTTGCCGGAACGGATGCGGCCATCGAGGCAGCCGACATTGCGCTGATGGGTGACGATCTGAACAAGGTACCCTTTGCACTGACTCTGGGCAAAAAAGCGCGCCGGATCAGCCTTCAAAATATTGTTTTTTCATTGATTGTCCTTGCCGGCTTAATTCCCACAGCGGTTGCGGGTTTTTTGACCGTCGCCGGGGCCGTATTTTTTCACGAAGCATCAGAACTGTTGGCCGTGGCCAACGGCCTGCGGGCAGGCAAGGTGGCAGAAAACTAAAACTCCCTGTCCTTGCAAAATCCGTAACCCTTTCCGGTTACTCGTTGAATTACGGTTGGAATGGGGTTTCGTCTGGGGGGCGTCCGATTTCAAATTCCGGGTCCTTCCCGGAATTTTTTTATTGAAATAATTTTTCACTTTCATTGATCAAATACTGAAGAAGCTCGTCTTCGCCGGTCAAATTCATCAGGGATTGGCGCTGCTGGGGAGTCGTGCAATAGGTGCAGTATTCGGCCGTTCGATGGTTTTGATAAAACCGAAAGAAGGATAAACAGATATTTTGTACATCGATTCCTTTGAATCGCGGATTGAGCTGGATGGCCTTGCTAAATCCAATCATTCCATAGCGGGTTTTGCAATAGGCCTCTGTTTCCCTGTCCGGTGCCCGTGTGCCAAGTGCCAGGTTCATCCATAATTTGGGATATCCCTGGCTGAATTGGTTCAAGAGATGATTAATAAATGCAAAACGCTGCTGAACCTCATTCTGGAAATCAATAGACCATTCTTCTTCGCGGCCGGTTGTTTTCATTTTTAAAAAATCCTTGTCGGCACAATAAAGAACAATGGGTACGGACAAGAGGTTCGTCTTTGCCTCGGCAGTCAAATTGTCCCAGGAGCGGCCGGTTGAGGAATCCAGGCTGATCGTGGCAACACGTTTCTCTGAGTCCCCAAAATGGGATTGCAATTTGTCTTCAAACAGAACGGCCGATACGGAGAAATTGTTTTCGGCAAAGAGCCTGACTATTTGTGCACACAGGTCATTGTGCGGAAAAAGGATTAAAATTGATTTTCTGATAGGGTGTTTTCTATTTTCCATGAATCAGCTCACCTTCCCTTACTGGATGCGGAAGTGATTTCAAATACCTTTGCAGAGCATTCACAGCCGTGGCCGCTTCTCCCAAAGCCGTCACAATCAGTCGAACCTTGCCGGGATACGAAACGGCGTCGCCACATCCGAAAATGCCTGGCATGGAGGTCTGCATTTCTGTATTCACCAAAATTTGTTTGTTCTTTTTGTCCACCTCAAGCTTTTCCAAAAACGCTATATTCGGTTTTAATCCTATATTAACCAAGACTTTATCGATCTTAAGAAAAATCTTCTGGCCCGCCTTTTCAATCTCCAGAATAATCTGCCCTTCATTGGACTGTTTGAATCGCCCCGTTTTCCAGCCGAGATAAAATTGGACACCATTCTGCTGCAGTTTTTTAATGCTTTTGGGTTCAGCCCTGAGTTTATCCGTTCGATGAATCAAGATCACCTGCGCATTTTGTTCAAGCAACAGCATGGCATTATCAATTGCACTGTTTCCCCCGCCGATTATGCTCACATTCTTTCCCGCCCATTCGGAAACATTCTTTATGCTGAATTCAACTCCCTTTCCTTCTAACTCCTTTTCTCCGGCGACATCCAGTCGCCTCGGCTCGGAGAGTCCCAATCCGCTTGCCAAAATTACACTTCGTGAAAAAACAACAAAATTCTTACCGGAGATTTTAAAAATAATTTTATCGGATTTTCTGATTTCCTCTACCGCGCGATTTTCAAGCAGGGGGATATTAAGAGTCTTGACCTGTTCAATCATACGATCTGCCAAATTGCCAGCGGGAATGTTTGAGTAACCCGGGTAATTGTAAACAGGCTTGTACGGATAGAGACTTTTCAATTGTCCCCCGGCTTCAGCCCCTTCCAGAATAACTACATTCAGGCCCTTTGCCTGAGCAAAAATAGCGGCCGTCATGCCGGCAGGCCCTGCCCCGAGAATCACACAGTCATAAATAATTGGTTGGGTTGTCATAAGTATTCGGCGGTTAGAATTCATTCCGAAAATCTGTCTATTGCTTTGAATCTTACAACAACTGTACCATTTCACCTATCCTGACCCCCAAAAAATTCTTTGCATAAATATCAAGTGGTTATCACATTCATTTTCGAAAAGTTAAACAATTTTTCACCCGCCTTTCCACCGGGAATTGCATATTATTGCACACTTTAATGTAGAATATTCTTCAATAAAAAAAGAGGCGTCCTCTTCTTCTTTCTCCAACCGCTTGATATTCTGGACATTATTGTTTTCTGTTTTTTTGGCATAGGATTTGTGAGAGATAGTAGTGAGCAAACAGATTTCATGAAATAATCGTGCACAAAATGAGAAATGAGGGAAAAAATGAAAGAGATTAAGGCTTACATCAAAACCAATCGGGTGGAAGATGTTGTCCAGGCTCTTCAGAAAGAAAATGTACCCGGGATCACGGTCGTTGAGGTTCATCCCGTCGGGTATGGATTTGACGCCAATTATTTCTCTCAGGCGCATGAAACGGCAAAGAGGTATTTCAAAATCACAAAGCTGGAAGTCGTGGCCAATGATGAAGACGTTTCCACGTACATTGATATTATTCAGGATCGCGCTCATACGGGACTAAAAGGGGATGGAATCATTTTTGTTACCCCTATTGAAATGGCCGTAAAGATAAGAACCGGTGAAATTAATGCGTTGTAACCGAATGAATACATTCGCTTTTCAAAGCCAAATCTGCCATAAACGATATTCAACTAAATCAATTGCTGAAAATTCCTGAAAAGAGCGGATTGACGC
Organism: Calditrichota bacterium; assembly: GCA_013151735.1. Classification (NCBI taxonomy): domain Bacteria; kingdom Pseudomonadati; phylum Calditrichota; species Calditrichota bacterium. The sequence continues at coordinate 62,331 of JAADHR010000146.1, forward strand.
ACCTTACGGCAGACTCATCCACAAAAAACTACAGAAAGGAACATGAAATGAGAATTAAGACGATAATATGGAGCGCAGCATTTATTTTGCTGGTATCGCAAATTCCGATAAATGCCCAAAACATGGGCCACCATAATGGCGAGTGGGGTGCTGACCCGGACTCTCTTGTCACCACAACGTTCAGCGGAATTGTTACGATTGATTCTTCCCAAATGATGCCGTTGTATTTTTTGGATACAAACCACGACGGGAACCCCGACTATTTCTTGATCTTCGGCCCCCTATGGTATCAACCCGCCAATAGTGCCGCCACCCGGCCTGCGGACGGCGATTCAATCACGATTACCGGCGGTGAGCACGAATCTATGACCGGACAATGGCCTGTTGTTATTGTCTATTCGATCGACGGGCAATTCTGGCGGGAACCGTACGAACCCACGTGGAACCATATGCAGGGGGAAAATGATCATGAGATGGGCGGGGAAGGAATGTGCGGAAATCACATTTTCGGCATGGATCATGACTCTTTACAAACGGTTAGTCTCAATGGAACGGCACTCATCGATTCAACATTTATGCATGAGCAGGTTTATCTGGATACAAATGGCGACGGGACCCCCGATTACTTCCTCAATTTCGGACCGCCCTGGTACACCCCATCCAGCGGAGCCACCCGTCCCGCTTCAGGAGATTCCCTTTCCATCGTGGGCGGACTCCTTTCGGATTCGACCATGTCCATTTTGGTCGTATATGAAATAAATGGTCTGGCCTGGCGGGATTCCTCGCAAGCCATGTCCCATTTTGGCGGACGCTGGATAAGCCGGACTATGAATCATTCTCAAAGGGTTTATGCCCCATTCGACACCGCCAGCTGGATGCAGATCAATCCGGGCTGGGGCGGTTCAGGCCAATGGCATCATGGTGGAATGATGATGCCCGATTCTATGTATGCGCAGATGATGGAGGTCTACCCCCAGAATATCCCAAACACGGATGGACAAAACGCTTTTGCAGCGTATGAAATTGCTTTTCGGACATCCGGCGGATCGGGAAATATGTGGCAGGGAAATGGCTGCGGAGGACACATGACATTCGCATCCAATTTTCAAATGCAGTTGCACTATACGGATCAGCAGCTTCAAAACAACCACCTGTCCGAGACAAATATTCAGGCACGATATTGGGATGATGATCAGAATCACTGGGTCACTCTTCACAGCGCCGTAGTAGACAGCCAGACAAACACGGTCAGCATTGCAGGTCAGGAAATCGGTGGTTTCGTGATCTTAACGGCCGAATCCGTCCCCACGGGCGTTTCCGAAAATGATCCGGCAATTGCGGCTGAATTTGCACTTCAACAGAATTATCCAAATCCCTTCAATCCGGAAACAACCATCGAATTTTCCACGCCCAAAAGGGCGGATGTAAAATTGACCATTTACAATATGCTGGGAAAAGTGGTTGCGACACCTTTTAATCGGGTCACGGATGCAGGTGTACACCGCGTTCAGTTTCAGGCGGCGTCCCTTCCCTCGGGAATTTATTTTTATGAAATTAGGATCAACAACCGGATCGTGGGAATCCGAAAAATGACTCTGGCAAAATAAGCACTATCCACACACGGACTGACTCTATCCAAGCGCAGCTGTCGATGCAAGGGGCAAAATAACAATATGACGTCTAAACATATCAAAAGGCGGGATGTTAACCTGTCCCTTGCAGCGGCAGTATAATTCATACGTTTTTGTACAGTAATCATTCAACCCTTGTTTAAAGTGCCCGGAGATCAGGTTCACATAAAGGAGACATAAAATGTCTATTATTAAACATCGATGTATCAAATTTAAGGCACCAATTGACTCCTCCGAGTTGGAGGAGCTCCGGGAACTGCTGAATCGCCAATCCGGAATTATTGATGTAACATTCAATCCCAGAAAACGGTTTATGCGGGTTTTTTACAATCTCGAAATGATGAATCTCTCCAAAATCGAAAAATTCCTCCAGCAGCACCGTGTTCGACTTTGCAGTTCATTCTGGGAACGGTGTAAAAGAAGTTATGTTAACTTTACGGAACAGAGTGAATGGGAAAACGCCCGTGCGTCAAATAAACATCACCAAACCAAATCCAATCAGACTTCAAAAAATGATCCGGAAAATCACAATTCCAAAAACAGAACCCAGGACTGAAGAAGACACAATCCCTGCATCTGCAAATCACCTCTCTTAACAGCGCACCGAATAATTGTTAACTTGTCCTATATTCAGGGTCTTCCAAATCTGAATAAAAACTCACGATGTGTTTTCTAATTGGCGCATTCGCGGCAAGAAACATTTAGTGCCCTTTCCCTCCAGAGCCTCTCACCAATTTCATATTCCCAATTTTTCCTAAAAAATCATTTTGAAAAGACACATTTTTTTCTTATTTTGGAAAAGTCTGCAAAAAAATCTGCCTTGCGACATTTTTCATCCCTTTTCAGGCCAAAAGTTGCTTGAAATGAAAAACAGAAAATTCGCTTTTAACAGATTACAAGAATCTTTTCTAAACAAAACCAATGGGAACAGGAAAAATTCGTATGAAAGAATTTCCGGAGAATTTTATCTGGGGAACGGCAACGGCCAGTTACCAGATTGAAGGCGCCTGGCTCGAGGGTGGGAAGGGACTGTCCATTTGGGATGCTTTTGCCCATACACCCGGGAAAATAAAAAACGGGGATACCGGAGACGTGGCCTGCGACCATTTTCACCGGTACAAGGAGGATATCGCCCGCATGGCCGAAATGGGACTAAAACATTACCGGTTTTCTATTGCCTGGTCCCGCATTCAGCCCGCAGGACGCGGGAAACCCAATCCTCAGGGTATTCGGTTTTACTCCGATTTGATTGACGAACTGCTCGATCGCGGCATCACCCCCTGGGTCACGCTGTACCACTGGGATTTGCCGCTGGCGCTGCAGCTGGAACGGGATGGTTGGCTCAATCCGGCAATGCCTGAAATCTTCAGGGATTACGCTTCCATCTGTTTTGAGCATTTCGGAGACCGCGTGAAGCACTGGATTACATTCAACGAACCCTGGGTAGTGGCTATCCTTGGCTATGGTCAGGGAATTTTTGCGCCGGGCCGGGTTTCCCATTCGGAACCCTATCAGGCAGGGCATCAGATTTTGCGTGCCCACGCCCTCGCCGTCGATCATTACCGTCAAAAATTTCAACCCCGGCAAGGCGGGCAAATCGGCATCACCAACAATTGCGATTGGCGGGAACCGCTGACCGATTCTGCTTCGGACAAGCAAGCCGCCCAGCGGGCGCTGGAATTCTTCCTGGGCTGGTTTACCGATCCCATCTACCGCGGCGACTACCCGGACGTGATGCGGGCTCGCGTGGCGGACCGCCTGCCCCGCTTTTCCGACCGGGACAAGGACTTGCTCTCCGGCTCCACAGATTTTTTTGGCCTCAACCATTACACGACCCTGTATGCGGCCGATTCGAAGGGAAAGCCTGTCTCCACCACCCCTTACGGCAACGGAGGCATCTCAGAGGATCAGGACGTCCGGCTTTCTGCTGATCCCAAATGGGACAAAACAGAAATGGGCTGGAGCATTGTTCCGTGGGGATTACGAAAGCTGCTTCACTGGATCGATACCCGGTACACCCATCCGCCCGTCGTAATCACAGAAAACGGCTGCGCCTGCCGCGACAGGGTTGTGGATAATCAGGTCCATGATCCCAAACGAATTCAATTTCTTTCGGATTACATTGGCGAGGCCTATCAGGCCATTCGGGAAGGCGTCGATCTGCGGGGGTATTTTCTCTGGTCATTTATGGACAATTTCGAATGGGCCCTGGGCTTTTCGCGCCGATTTGGCATCCATTACGTGGATTACAACACACAAAAACGCATTCCAAAAGACTCTGCCCGCTGGTATGCTGCGGTCATCACAAATAACGGATTGTAAACCTGCTTCTGAATCGGAATCGCTAAAGGAACTTGCAAATGGAACAGTCACGACAAACACTCTCTGTTGTTGAAAAGGTTGGTTACGGATTAGGCGACACGGCCACCAATTTGGTCTGGCGAACACTCATGGTTTTTCTACCCATTTTCTACACGGATGTCTTCGGCATTACCGCTGCGGCCGTCGGCACCCTCTTGCTGACCTGCCGTTTTCTGGACGGCATTACAGATTTCATTATGGGCATGATCGCCGATCGCACGGAAACCCGCTGGGGGAAATTCCGCCCCTGGGTTTTGTGGATGGCCCTTCCCTTTGGGATCTTCACCGTTTTGACCTTCACCACACCCCACCTGGGCCCCGTCGGAAAACTGATTTATGCTTACGTGACCTATATCGGACTCATTCTGGTTTACACGGCCAGCAATGTCCCCTATTCCGCCCTGATGGGCGTGATGTCGCCCAACCCCGACGACCGAACCAGTCTCTCTTCCTACCGCTTCTTTTTTGCATTTCTGGGTGCCCTGATTGTCCAGGGCTTCAGCATTTATCTGGTTCAATTTTTCGGGCACGGCAACCAGATGCTGGGCTACAAATACACCATGATGCTTTTCGCCGGGATGAGCGTCGTCTTTTTCTTGATCACCTTTTTTACAACGCGTGAACGCGTAAAACCCATCAAAGGCAAACACTCTGCGCTCAAGGATGATTTAAAAGATCTCTTCCACAACGGTCCCTGGATTATATTGTTTTTTATAGGCGTTTTTTTTGTTTCGATGACCACCCTCAAGCAGGGTTCCACGATGTTTTATTTCAAATACTACCTGGGGAGAGTGAACCTGGCAACGGCATTTATGGTTATTAATGTGATTGCAGCGATGATTGGCGCGGCCCTTACCGGGCCCTTTACGCGCGTGCTGGGAAAACGAGGTACCATGAAAGCCAGTCTGCTGCTGGCGCTCATCAGCAGCGCACTTTTATTTTTCGCCGGAACCCAAAACATCACGGCCATTTTTATTCTGGGCACCCTGATGGAATTTTCAACCGGTCCGGGAATCACGTTGTTTTTCGCCATGCTGGCCGATACCGCTGATTACTCCGAATGGAAAAACAACCGCCGCGCCACAGGATTGGTTTTTTCGGCAGGAACGCTTTCCATAAAATTCGGTTCCGGTGTGGCTGGCGCCCTCACCGGAGGCGTTCTGGCCTTTTTTGGCTACGTCGCTAATGCCGCTCAGTCCGCCCATGCCCTGCTGGGCATCCGACTGCTGATGAGTTTTCTCCCGGCCGCTGCCGCTTTTTTGGCCCTGGTCATCTTTTCATTTTATAAGATTGATAAGAATCTACTGATCCGGATTCAAAACGATTTGGCCATTCGAAAAGAAAACGCGCGGTAGTGGGGTGGCAATGAAACCAGAGCAGAATGATTATTTTTTGCTGGTTTTTTACAAATGAATTCTTTAAATTCTCATAAAAATCAAACTTTCCCAATCTGCTTGCCAATAAAGGTTTGACATACATTAGCATTTTATGCGCCCGGATTTTGGGAGATTGTTGAAACAGCCAAAATTCTTTCCGCGTGAAAAAGTAGCCCTTTGAGATAAAAAGTGGTTTGATTGACCCTGTCCTTTTTTGGGAGAAGTGAAATTCTCTTTGAATACCCAATTTGGAGATTTTCACTAATTCCATTTCTTGAAAGAAGGAGAAACACAATGCCGAAAAATCCGGAAGAAAATACGTCGGCCTCGAAATCCGAAAAGGATTCCTGGCAAAAAGAAGTGGAAGAAATTGAGGCTCGCAAAAATCTGGCCTACCGGATGGGAGGCCAGAAAAATGTTCAGCGTCAGCACGATGAGGGCAAAATGACGGTTCGGGAGCGGATTGATGCCCTGGTCGATAAAAATTCGTTTCAGGAAACCGGTGTGCAGGCTGGAGTGGCCAGGTACGAAAAGAACACCCTCACTGAATTTATCCCCTGTCCGATTGTAATGGGGCTGGCAAAAATCAACGGGCAGCGAGTGGCGGTGCACGGAGACGATTTTACCATCAAGGGGGCTTCTGTAGGACGACTTTACAAGTCGAAGCTGGCGTACATCACAAAAATGGCCCGCGAATTGCGCCTGCCGGTTGTGCGATTGCTGGACGGTGCCGGTGGCACCATCAAGGAGATCGCAGAAATCGGTTACACAGAACTACCCACCGTAAACGATGTGGCCGCTCAGCACATGGCCGAGCTGCTCTCCATGGTACCGGTGGCGTCCATCGGACTGGGACCTGTGTCGGGAATTGGTGCACTTTTGATGGTTAATTCCCATTTTTCAGTCATGGTAAAAGAGAAAAGCCATGTGTTTGTGGGAGGGCCGCCTCTGGTCAAATGGGCTTTTGGCGAAACCATTTCCAAAGAAGATTTGGGAGGCTATCGGATTCACACGCGAGGCAGCGGTGTGGTGGACAATGAGGCCGATTCGGAAAAGGATGCGTTTGAACAGACCAAACGATTTTTAAGCTATTTGCCTGCCAATGTCTGGGAAATGCCGCAAAGGCGGGAAATGGCAGGGGATTCATGCGACAGGCGGGATGAGGAGCTCCTTTCAATTGTACCAAGAAACGGCAAAAAACCTTACGACATGCGAAAAATCATTCGCCTGATTTTTGATAAGGATTCGGTTTTTGAAATCGGAAAGTACCAGGGGCGTTCTCAGATTACCGCACTGGCACGGTTGAATGGGTATTCGGTGGGTGTACTGGCAAACGATCCCCGTTTCCGGGCCGGTTCCTTTGCCTGGGATGTGGGGGAAAAATTCCAGCGTTTCGTGGACATGTGCGACACCTTTCACATTCCGATTGTTAATCTGGTAGATCAGCCGGGGTTTTTTATTGGCAGGGAGGCCGAACTGAACGGCACGATTCGCAAAGGAGTGCGGGCCAGTTTTGCTGTGCTTCAGGCGACTATCCCCTGGGCCACAGTGTACATTCGGAAGTGCTTTGGCGTGGCCGGAGCAGCGCAATCCAATCCTAATCAGCTTAACTGGCGGTATGCCTGGCCCTCGGCCGTGTGGGGAAATATTCCGGTGGAAGGCGGGGTTTACGCCGCGCACCGAAAGGAAATCGAATCAGCGCCGAACCCGATGGCTTATGTAAACGAGCTGATGGAAATGTATCGTGGATTTGCCTCTCCGTTTCGCACGGCCGAAGCGTTTGGTATTCCCGATATCATCGATCCCCGGAATACACGGAAGCTCTTGTGTGACTGGATTGAGATGGTTTATCCCATTGAAAAGACACGATTGGGAATCAAAACCCGCGGCATGCGGTGCTAAGAGTTGCCCCCGAAGCAAATTTTTTAGGCAAAATATTTTTTATTTTTACAAACAACCCAAACAAGTCCTTTTGGAGGAAACATGCAGGGAAATAGCGAGGTAACAGCTCCAATGCCCGGTTTTATTCGGACAATTCTGGTGCAGGTGGGAGACGTTGTAAATGAAGACGATGAATTAATGATCATTGAAGCGATGAAAATGGAAAATCCGATTCTGGCTCCGAAATCCGGGGTGGTAAAGGAGATTCGGGTGAAAGAAAAAGACCAGGTAGACACGTCCACTGTTCTGGCACTTATTGAATGAATGCTCGAAACGATAAAACTTCTGCATAGAGGCGTTTTTTTTCTTTCAAATCCACATTAAATCCAGATAATGAAAGGAGGTGCCTGATTAAGGGGAATCGTTAAAAAACAAGAATTTGTTTTTCCCAAAATGGAGGGTACAAACATGGAAAACTATTTCTGCAAAGTAATTGAAAATTGGGCCAAGCAAATACCTGACCATCCGGCCTACATTTTTATGGATCGGACAATGACCTATGCGCAACTCAATGAAAGCATTCAGCGTATGGCCAATTCATTTCTGCAGCTTGGTTTGAAAAAAGGGGACAAAATCGCGACTATTTTGCCGCAATCCCCTGCCTTTGTGACGCTTTATATGGCGGCTTCTGCAATCGGTTTAGTGGTGGTGCCTCTGGATCCCCGTTTTAAACCGGCTGAAATGATTGCCCTCAGCAAGCGCACCCAGCCGAAACTTTTGGTGGCACTGGCCAATCCGGAATCCATCAAACAAACCGCTGAAGCGCTTGTCAAGGAATACCCCTTTGAGCATGTTTTTTCCTATTTCGGCGCACTCACTATTGAAAATTCCAAACCTTACGAGGCGTTGCTTCAGGCCCCGGCCAATCCGATCCCGGATGAACTTCACCCGCAGCCCGACGATCCCCTGATTATTATTTTTACCAGTGGAACCACCGGGAAGCCCAAGGGAGCAGTGATCACACAAAAAATCACCTATGCCATGGCAAAAGCAACGGTGGAAGCCTGGGAATTGAGCGCCGACGACAAAGTGATTATCAATCTTCCCACCAGCCACGTGGGCGGCACACACGATTTGCTCGCTGTACAGCTTTATGCAGGGGCTACGGGAGTGCTCATGCCCACTTTTGATCCCAAACAAATGCTCGAATTTATTGGGAAATACAAGATCACCTACTTTGGCGGCGTTCCAACTATTTTTCGGCTCATGTTTAAGATGGTCAATGTAAAGGACTTCAACGTTGATTCGGTTAAGTTAATCATTGTGAGCGGTGAGCCCTCCCAGCCGGAACTGATTGAAAAAATTAAGGAAAGTTTTCCAAACGCCAATATTGCCTCCAGTTGGGGAATGAGTGAGACAGCCGGATTTTTCACCTTTACGAAACCCTCTGATCCGCTGGAAATCGTCGCGCAAACCGAAGGCGCACCCTGGAAAAACTTCGGGCTTAAAATTAAAAAGACGACCGGTGAGTGGGCTCAAACCGGCGAGGTTGGTGAACTTCTGGTTAAGGGAGACAGCGTCATTCGGACGTACATGGATCCGGAGGACAATTCGGGCACGTTTGAGGACGGCTGGCTTAAAACGGGTGACCTGGGCTACCTGGATGAGAACAATTACCTCCATTTTGTGGGACGTTTAAAGGAGATGTACATCAGTGGCGGTTACAATGTGTACCCACTGGAGATCGAATCGTTCCTCAATGCTCATCCCAAAATCAACACGTCATGTATTATTGAGGTCCCGGACGAAATTTTTGGGGAAGTGGGATATGCCTTTGTGGTGCCGGAAGAGGGCGAAACCCTCAAACCCGAGGAAATTGCTCACTATTGCGAAGAGGGGCTGGCGGATTACAAACGTCCGAAGCGGATTATTATTCGGAAAGACCTGCCCAAAACGCTGATTGGAAAGCTGGCCAAGCAGGAAATTCGAAAGAATCTGGAAAAATACCTCTCGGAATAAATGAGTTCATTACTAATAACCGCGAATTACACGAATTTTAGGCCTATAAATTCAAAAAATCTATTCATGGAAATCATCGAAATTCGCGGCGAAAACCTTTTTTATTCAAACTCGTAAGCAGAAAACTTGCAGGGAGTTAAACCTCGCAAGGCCGATTCTTGGGAGAATAGAACGCATGTCTCTTTCAATTCGTTCCAATTTGTTGCAAGCGCGCTTTCGGCAATATGACGTCACAGTCGGGTGGAGGGAAACCAAAAACTTTGCGGCAGCGCTGCACGATTCCAATCCCTTTTATTTTGACGATGAAAGGCAGGGAGGGATTTCAGCACCGCCCACTTTTCCGGTGGCTTTGACCTGGCCCATTGTGAAACACTTAAATGAATATCTTCTCGGTGTGAAATTCCCTGAAAATCTGCTTTCCACGATGGTTCATGCCGCTGAACACCTTATTTTACACCGATTGGTGCGTCCGGGGCAGCACCTTTTGATTCAAACAGACGTCGCCGCTATTTTGCCTCATAAAAGCGGAACCCAGCTGTCTCTTCGGTTTCGGGCGTTTGACGAACAAAATCAACTGGTTTTTTCGGAAGTAACCGGTGCCTTGCTGCGGGGCGTATCATGTGAAGGTGCGTGCAAAAGTAAAGATGATCTTCCGCCAGTACCAACTTTTCCGGAAGGCGTACCCCAATTGTGGGAAAAGACATTATCCATTGATCCCCTGCTGCCTTACATTTACGATGGGTGCACGAACATCGTGTTTCCCATTCACACGTCGAAAAAGTTTGCACACCAGGTGGGCCTACCGGACATTCTTGTTCAAGGCACGGCCACGTTGGGATTAGTGGTGCGGGAAATTGTGAACACATCTGCCGGTAGAAATCCTGGGAAAATAAGGGAAATCCGCGCCCGTTTTTCCGGAATGGTTTTTCCAGGATCTGAAATTCAGATTCGATTTTTCGAAGGAATTCGAAAAGAAGATGGACAGGAATATTATTTTATTGCGCTCAACGGACAAAACCAGGTCGTCGTTAAAGACGGTTTTGTGAAAATTGCGACGGATTCAGTGAATGAATAAAATTGCCTATGGTGAAAACAAAAAGATCTACCACAAAAGCATACCGGTTGTTTTCGTGCTCTTTTGAGCCTTTCGCGGGCAATTGCTTTAAGAAACACAAAAAAGGTATTCCAATGAAAACAACCCTCTCTTTAATAAGCCTATTTCTTGTTTTCTTTATGTCCTGTCAGGGAAAAATGGAATCCAACCTGCAAAACGGCAAGCAGATCGTTTTACGAATCGAGCCGTCACTCGATAATCCCCGCAACAGCGAAGGCGATTTTGTTCGCCTGAAAGACGGGCGCATTTTATTTGTGTACACCCACTTCACCGGTGGCACGGGGGATGAGTCCAGTGCGTATCTGGCGGGTCGTTTTTCGACCGACGACGGCCGCACCTGGACGTCCCGCGACACCCTCATTCTGCCCAACGAGGGGAAGCAGAATACCATGTCCGTTTCCTTGCTGCATCTGCGCAGCGGCAAAATTGCCCTGTTTTACCTGCGCAAAAATTCGGATACGGACTGTGTGCCGATGATGCGCCTTTCCACAGATGAAGCCCAAACCTGGAATGACCCCGTGCCGTGCATTCGTGAGCCCGGTTATTACGTGATGAATAACGACCGGGCGCTACAGCTCAAAAGTGGGCGCCTTCTCCTGCCGCTGGCCCT